>JAGLDN010000063.1 GCA_023145575.1 Psychromonas sp. | reverse complement strand
CAAGGTAGTTGACGTCTGATAGTAATGATTCATATTTAAATTTAATGATTTCAGACAGTGATCATGAGCAAGGAATATATGACTACATTATGCCAATAAATGGTTTTTCTCATCCAGTTGAAATCAAACGGAAAATAATGTCCCCTACGCGCGCTATATTTTGCTGGGATGTATTAGCGCTCAAATTGTTTTACACTTTATAATTACGGTGATGTAGATGTATCAGATCATTTTATGATGCAGGCACTAGTTTAAGTATTGATAAAAGCACTACAAATTTTACTCAAGAGGGCCAGCTACTAAATATTTAAGATAATTATACCAATGTCACCTCAAGATGCAATGACAGCAGCATACATTATAAGCAAAATAATGAGCAAAATTTTACCGAAAGCTGATCTTAATTTTCGATAGGATGTAGCCTAGTGTTCACAAACATTAACACCAATTCCAAGTAGATGTTGATGTTGATGCGCTTTTTTGGTGTCATAAACAGTTATCTTTTCAAAAAACGTTGTGTTTTGAAGTATCATGGATATATATGCTAAAATAAAATTGTTACTTAATAGTCTGCTGGCACAAGCCTGTTCAATGATTTTGCTATCAATATGAAAGATCAAAAGATCAAAAGTCCACTGCATCCTTGCACAATTTACGATCTAATGTTGCATCTTGAAGTAACACGGGTATAAAATAGCAAAAATAACAAAAATTAAAGGTGATTTATAGTGTTAGAAGCGTATCGTAAACATGTCAAAGAGCGTGCCGAGTTAGGTACTGTCCCACAACCGTTAAATGCAGCCCAAGTTTCCGCATTAGTCGAATTATTAAAAAATCCTCCACAAGGTGAAGAGGCTTTTTTAATCGATCTTTTAGAGCATCGTATTCCACCAGGTGTTGATGAAGCAGCTTATGTAAAAGCAGGATTTTTATCAGCAATTGTATCGGGCGATACCAGTTCATCCATTGTGTCTGCTGAGCATGCGCTTAAGTTATTAGGTACCATGCAAGGTGGCTATAATATTGTGTCACTAATCAATGCGCTTGATGATCCCCTATTTGCACCTTTAGCCGTTACAGCACTATCACATACCTTATTGATGTTTGATGGGTTTTACGATGTTGAAGAAAAAGCTAAGGCGGGTAATGAATTTGCGATGCAAGTCATGCAATCATGGGCTGATGCGCAGTGGTTCACCGAAAAACCTGTTGTAGCAAAAAAAATAACCATGACGGTTTTTAAAGTAACGGGTGAAACGAATACTGATGACTTGTCTCCTGCTCCTGATGCGTGGTCTCGTCCTGATATTCCATTACATGCGCTTGCTATGCTGAAAATATCACGAGACGGGATTTATCCTGATGAAGAGGGCACTGTAGGGCCGATTAAACAAATGCAAGTATTAAAAGAAAAAGGTTATCCGTTGGTTTATGTTGGTGATGTTGTTGGTACGGGCTCGTCGCGCAAATCTGCGGCGAATTCTGTTTTATGGTGGATGGGTGACGATATACCTTTTGTACCAAATAAACGTGCAGGTGGTGTGTGTATTGGTAATAAAATTGCGCCGATTTTCTTCAATACAATGGAAGATTCGGGTGCATTGCCGATTGAAATGGATGTTAGTACGTTAAATACTGGTGATGTTATTGATGTTTACCCCCATCAAGGTGTCGTAAAAAATAATTCAACAGGCGATACCATTTCCACGTTTGAGTTAAAGACCAATACAATTATTGATGAAGTGCGTGCGGGGGGACGTATTCCGTTAATTATTGGTCGCGGTCTAACGCAACGCGCGCGTAAATCATTAGGGCTAGGAGCATCTTCGGTTTTTGAATTACCTAAAGAGATAGCAGCATCAACGAAAGGCTACACACTCGCCCAAAAAATGGTGGGTAAGGCGTGCGGTACTGCGGGTATTCGTGCAAATCAATACTGTGAACCGAAAATGACAACGGTTGGATCGCAAGATACGACAGGACCTATGACTCGTGATGAGTTAAAAGATTTAGCGTGTTTAGGTTTTTCTGCTGATTTAGTGATGCAGTCTTTTTGCCATACGGGTGCTTATCCAAAGCCAATTGATGTTATTACGCATCATACGTTACCTGCGTTTATGATGGATCGTGGTGGTGTTTCTTTGAGGCCTGGTGATGGTGTTATTCACTCGTGGTTAAATCGTATGTTATTACCTGATACCGTTGGCACGGGTGGAGATTCTCATACTCGCTTCCCCATCGGTATTTCTTTCCCTGCAGGCTCAGGGCTAGTTGCCTTTGCCTCAGCCACTGGTGTGATGCCACTTGATATGCCAGAGTCTGTTTTAGTGCGCTTTAAAGGTGAAATGCAACCTGGTATTACCTTACGGGATCTTGTCAATGCAATTCCACTTCAAGCGATTAAAGAAGGGCATTTAACGGTTGAAAAGTCAGGGAAAATCAATGTATTCTCTGGTTGTATATTAGAAATTGAAGGGTTATCTCAACTTAAAGTTGAGCAAGCATTTGAGCTAAGTGATGCATCAGCAGAGCGCAGTTGTGCTGGTTGTTCAATAAAGCTTGATAAAGAGCCAATAATTGAATATTTAAACTCCAATATTGTCATGCTTAAATGGATGATAGCGGAAAACTATGGCGATGTACGCACCATTACACGTCGTATTGAAGAGATGGAAGCATGGATTGCAAATCCTCAATTAATGCAGGCTGATAAAGATGCTGAATATAAGGCAATCATTGATATTAACCTTAATGAAGTTAAAGAGCCTATTGTTGCCTGTCCGAATGATCCTGATGATGTTAAAATTTTATCAGAAGTTGCGGGTCAGAAAATAGATGAAGTTTTTATTGGCTCATGCATGACAAACATTGGTCATTATCGTGCTGCGGGTAATTTATTTGAAAAATATGGAAGTCAATTGCCAACACGGCTTTGGGTTGCACCACCCACAAAAATGGATGCAAAACAGTTATCAGACGAAGGTTATTACAGTATTTTTGGTAAAGTTGGCGCAAGAATTGAAATGCCTGGTTGTTCTCTTTGTATGGGTAATCAAGCGCGAGTGGCAACAAATTCTACGGTTGTTTCAACCTCAACGCGTAATTTCCCAAATCGTTTAGGTAATGGTGCTAATGTATATTTAAGCTCTGCGGAGCTTGCAAGTGTTACCGCCATTGAAGGTGAACTGCCAACAGTTGAAAAATACATGGAATATGCTCAAACCTTAGATGCAATGGCATCGGAAACATATCGTTATCTTAACTTTGATAAAATAGAGAGTTATACTGATAAAGCAGATTTAGTGATTTTAACAAAAGCAGTATAATACTCTTTTCATTTTGAAGTAATATGGTGTATCCACATGTTATCTCAATATAATGTGTTAGTCTTTCGTTTTGTTTGTAGATCACGGAGCAATATCACTCCTTTCAACGATTAGCTGCGCTAATAATTTACGGTAGTTTATGCCCATGTGACGTAGAAAATGCTTTGTCAGGCTCAAGCTCGATGATCGTAACAAGGTACAATATTAGGTAATTGTTGTTCTCTTCGATTATTGTAACGTGGTGCTGGCTTTTTTTCATAATAAGCGGAGTTAACGCTCCGCAGTGCAAGGCAACTTGTACGAATCAACAAAGTTATAAAATTTCAACTTAGAACGACTCGTTATGAATTAAAGTCTTTATTTTAACACTCCCGTCAAGTAATTAATCATCTCAGAGGCCCATTTTTTGCCTCGTATCTTGGAACAATTTAGCAATCTGACTTGTCGTCATTACGTCACATGGGTATATAAGGCATTAATAGTGTAAAACTAGTGTTGCCATACCTAAAAATGAGAATAAACCAACCACATCTGTTACCGTCGTGAGTGCCATGCCACCTGCTAGTGCGGGATCTATCTTGTATTTATTCATAATAAGCGGAATTGAAACGCCTGCGATACCAGCAACTGAAAGGTTAATGAACATCGCGCCAGCAATAATTAATCCGACGGTAATATTGTGTTTCCAAATCGAAACAGCGGTTGCAACAAACAATGCCCAAACCATTCCATTTAGGATACCAATCGTAGCTTCTTTACCAATTAGCCAAAGTCTATTGGTGTCGTTAATATGATCAAGTGCGAGACCTCGAACAACTAATGTTAAGGCTTGATTTCCCGCAATACCGCCCATGCTAGGCACTATGGTCATTAACACCGCGAGCGTTGCCATTTGCTCAAGTGTTGCTTGAAACAAATTAGAGACCGAAGCTGCGATAAAAGCTGAGATTAAATTAACTGCTAGCCACAGGGTACGACGTTTTGCACTGGGTAAAATAGGGGCGAAGGTATCTGATCCTGCTCTCCCCATTATGGAAATATCTGCATTTTCACGAATAATATCAACAACATCATCAATAGTGATACGGCCTAGAAGATGGTTTTTTTTATCAACAACTGGTGCTGAGAGCCAATCGTGTCGCTCAAAAAGCTGAGCAATTTTATTTTCATCTAATTCGACCGCAAGTGTTTCGGTTTTTTTATCCATCACCTCTTCAATTGAAAGACCAGGAGCGACAGTTAACAAGGTGGACAAAGGTACGTCGCCTATTAATTGATCGACATCGTTAACAACATAAAGTGTATCCGTTGCTTCTGGCAATTCCCCTTTAATGCGTAGGTATCGAAGTACTACATCAACGGATACATCAGATCTTACCGTGATAGTATCTGTGTTCATCATTGAGCCTGCAGTATCTTCTGGGTAGGCAAGGGCTTGCTCTACGCGCGTTCTATCTTGCGCATCCATTTTATCTAAAACAGCTTTATATAAACTGTTGGGGATCCCTCTTAGAATATAAGCTAGCTCATCGGTTTCCATGCCTTCAGTTGCTACAACTAAGCTACTTGCGGTCATTAAATCTATAATACTATCTTTTACATCTTCATTTAACTCGTCAAGAATATCACCTTGCTGATCGTGATCGGTTAACTTCCATAATATTTTGCGATTTGTAGGCGGAGATGATTCAAGGATTAAGGCGATATCACATGCGGGCATGTTTTCGATAATTTTGCGTGCAGAAGTAAATAATCCGCTTTCAATGGCGATATTAACTTCTTGTAGGCGTAGTGAAATGTAATGAGGTTCCAAATTTTTTAACATGTAAAACTCCAGCTTGTTTTTTATTTTCACTGTTGATGATATATGTCGTACTAAAATAAACTTATGAATTTTAACACTTAGCCATAAGCTAGTTGAAATACAAAATCAGGTGGGTAAATTGGCAATAAAGCATCTTCATAAATTGAAAACTTTAATTATTAATTATTTTATATGGTCGATTCAACTGCCAAGTGCATAATTGTGGCGCCACTGGGCTAGCATATGTTTCTTCACCATTTCAAATGGCATGTTCATAGATAGTAGCATTTTTCATGGCCTATTATTCAATTGAATTAAGTTGACTCTTCAAGCTTCATCACTGATCAAGTTAAAGTTTGTTGATTTGGACCAATATTGCCGTAAAAGTTCAATGGTATTTTCATTCAATCCTCGTTGCCAGCGCAATAGGGATCAGCAAAATAATAGCTACAATCAAGCTTTTAGACACTTTTTTATGGTGCTGAAATTCCTTGCAATTGTCAGCCATTAATGTTGATAGAGAATGCTTAAATGGTGGTCATAATTCAATTGTGGCATATGTTACTGTGCTTTTGATTTATTAAAAATTCGTTTGGCTACAGTGTAACCCGTGACTTGTTCAACAATCGTTCATAAGGCACCACTATGTCCCTTTGCAATCACCAAATCAATTTCCGAATCACCAATGCGCGAGCGTTTATTAACTTCTTCAGCACGCTTTTGAATACTAGCCAGATCTTTGATAAACCCACGTCTTGCTTGTTATTCTTTATTTATTGATGTGTGTTTCTTAACTTTTCGACGTAAATGAGTCTAAAGTACGGTACCTTTTTTATCTGCCTAAATGAACTTTTAAATTGTTTAACGGTTGACTTTAATAAATTTTTTAAGCTTATTTTCAAGGCGTCCTGTTTTTTTTGGGGCTGAGCTTCTCTTTTTTTTTTCATGTGAGATCATTGATTGATTTAGGTCATTACTACAAAGCCAACAACATTTTCCGTCTTTGAAGTGCGTTGTTTCAGCTTGCTTAACGCAGTAACATCTATTTCCTTATATTGCGTTTTAGTTCTCAAGAAATTAACGATTGATTAACACGAGTTTACATTGCTATTTTAGTTTGGCTCATAGCACTTTTATTAAGGGCTAAAAGTTTGATCTTAGTGGCTTAGTTAATTGTGTATAGTCTTTCATTATTTACATATCTTGTCGGAGGAAAAGTAGTAAAGATATACTCAACTGACTACTTTTCAACTTATTTAAGCTATGTACTTGAAAATTTAATCTAAGTACCATAGAGCGATCATTATCTCACTTCATTAAAAATAAGACTTGAATCACAACACAAAATGTCTAGTAATAAGCGAGAGTGTGAACGGTAAAAATCTATTTTACTATCTGCTGAAGGCTGGTATGAGGATATGATTTCTCAGGCGCTAAGGAAAGACAAAACCAATATTCTTCGCCACCATCATGAGTGTTTTTCAACGCAAAAGACCAGCTCAATTCATCATGGCTCAGACAGTCTATTAAATGGCATTCAAACTAAATAGGTAATAGCTCATTTAACAGGCGTTACTTTCTTTAATATAAGCGATATATGTGAGTATATAAAAGCCACTTTTCGATGGAATATTCAAGATCTTGTCTACAAAAATGGCGTCATCGTAACAATTTCAGTGACAAGTAACCTAAAGGTGTAGTACACAAATTCGATTAAGACATACTCATGTGACGCAAAAACGCAAAAACGCAAAAA
>JAGLDN010000062.1 GCA_023145575.1 Psychromonas sp. | reverse complement strand
GATTAACGCAGTTAATCACCAAGAGGGCGGTTTTATGCCTAGCACCTTGGCACTCTTTCCCTTGCTGAATTTGCACTTTTACGTCACATCGGTATAGATTGGTCTTTGTACAAATATAGGCACTTAGTAGAGAATGCATTTGCATTTTAGAGCGATAGCTACCCGATACGACAAGTTAAAGATTAATTTTGAAACGTGCTGACATTAGCATGCGCAATGATTTTGTTGCCAATGTAAAAGATCAAGAGCCCCTAGAATACACCTTGGTTTTGTTCGTTTTTTTTATGCATTTAAGACTTTTATGATGAGTCATCGTAAAAATTGTTTGACCTACATCACGAATGCAAAATAATTAACCGTCAGTTAATAATTATAATACATAACGCTTGACAAGATAAATCAAGACGATTAATTTTAAAACAATTGATGTGAAGTTACTTCTTGATATCAATTTTCTCAGTTGATCCCATGAGGAGCATATCCACTTGCTAACAAACAAAAGTAGTTTATATATTATTACTATGCGATTTCACCGAAAATTTTCGCCTTAGATTTATGTGTCTGTTTATTTACTATAAATTAATAACATGGCATAAAATCCTAGATTCAATTCTCAAATGCATAGCTTTAATTAGCTGGAAATGTAGCAGGTTGAATATATATTCATAGTTGGAAATGTAGCAGCTTGAATATATATTCACTAGCTTTCCTGTGACAAGAGATGCAAATAATAAAAAAACATAAACAACTGACGGATCCTCTAAGATCAAACTTTACAATCTTAATAAAGCGACATGAGTCAAACCAAAATAGCCGAACAAATTAGCATGAGTCAATCAACGATTTCTCGAGAATTGAAACGCAATATTCGCCTGGAGCTACTGAGTTTAAAACTGATCCGCGATGGATCGGCTCGTAGCAATTTACTTAAGTAATAGTCCAAGAAAAGTGATAACATAAAAACACCATTTGAAATGATTATAAAACATATACCAACAAACAATAGCGACATGGTAATTATGTATTTGGTGGTTTTATCTGTCAATTGAAGTAAAACACCTAAGTTTAATTTATATTACTAAGGAGTTCATTACGATGCCATTAGCAAAAACAAAAAATTTTCTAAAGTCTCTTGTGAGCAAAAAAACCCCAGTAAAAACAACCCCACCTCAAATGACTCTTTTGTTTACCCCATATTTACCAGAAGATCTCAAAAGAAGATGGCCAGATTATCAGGATCCACTGGCTAAAATGGATGGCCGAAATTTTACTACTAACGCTTTCCCTTCAAAAGACCACTCCGATCAAATTAGTATTACTAATCCTGGAAAGAAACTATTATGGACCCTACGTCGGGAGGAATTCAGTGAAGAATTAAAGCGTCAGACGGTCATCAACCAAGAAAGAGGAGCTTCAGGCTTGACGGCTCCCTACGGGGATCAACCCGTGGGTTCCAAAGAACCCATAGAACAGAGTAATTTTAATTTTAGTGAAGAAGCTAAACTAATGGAAAGCCTAGAGTATGCTATTTATTCTCTTGCAAAAAAAGCAGTAGATGTTGCTACATCTGGTAAGCCAATTAGGGGCATAGAGGGTATTTCAGAGTTGCAACCAGATGTTGACAAGAAGTGGAGTTTCCATGAAGTATTTGGTTTCGCAGATGATTTAAAAAGATTTGCATTCTGGTTTGGTACAATAAGGGCTCAACATTTATGCCGAGTAAGAGAGAAACTACAAAAAACGTATGATACATGTATTGATCCTTCCAAAACGTTGACAATGGTAGATATACGGCAATCCCTAATTGTTCCTTCAAATAAGTCTCCGCATAGTGGTTTTGTTATATATGTTGGCTTTGATCTTTTAAGACTCTCTACACCTATAAGTTACGTAGGAGAGGTTATCTATCGCGAACTGCTTAAAGATATAGCAGAACTCAATT
The DNA here is from genome assembly GCA_023145575.1 of Psychromonas sp. GTDB lineage: Bacteria > Pseudomonadota > Gammaproteobacteria > Enterobacterales > Psychromonadaceae > Psychromonas. The sequence goes on along the minus strand of JAGLDN010000062.1, from coordinate 671 downwards.
TATACGATCCAGTTACCCATGAGACTCTTACTTCTAGAAGATCCTGCAGAATGTTAGCTCAGACAAGACCTGAGGATGCACTTCAGAATCTCGAAAATTGGATGTGGTTTATTAAAGATTGTCTAGACCCTTTGAAATTACAGAAGAAAGTGGGGGCAGATATAATATCGCGTAGATATACGAGTGCGTCTAGACATTCTTAATGAGCGTACTCGAGTTAGTAATTTGAGATTGATTTGATCATAGTTAAAGGCCATAGCAGCGCTTTGCTTACAATAGTTGAGCAACTCACTTGTTACACTTTAACTCAGCGAATTTGCGATAAATCAGCGAGAGCAGTGACAAATGCAACGATTATATTATTGACACCATTTAAACACTTAGTTTTAACAATGGCAAAGAATTTGCTTAGCATAAAAAGGTTTCAGAATCGCTTGAATGTTGCTGTTTTTTTCAGATCCATACTGTTCATGGCAGCGAGGGTTGAATGAAGATACCAATGGACGTTTAAAACAATATTGATCTAAATCTACAGATTTTAAACTGATCCACGATCACACATTGATCTAGCCCCTATGGCACTTTTTCCATTTTATAATAATGCAATGTAGCGCCTCCAATATAATTCACTATCCTCTCTCGACGTTCCGTTAAACCATCAATATGAATTT
>JAGLDN010000061.1 GCA_023145575.1 Psychromonas sp. | reverse complement strand
AAAGATCAACAGCCCCTAGTGATCGCATGCACTTCTATTGCCGATGATGTAAAAGATATTTATTGTTATATCAGAAATCACTGAGCCATAGAAAATAGTCAGCCCTAGGTTTTAAATGCTACATCTAGAAAGGATGAATGCCAAATTTATGCTCAAGATTGCGTACGAAATTTATGTGCATTTAGAGGGGCTTTATTAAATATTATAAAAGAAAATAATTTTAAAGACCGTGTCGAGGAAATTGGCAAAAGCCAATTGGGAATAAAAATTCAAATATGAGATATTGTATTGTTGACATTTATTCAAGCCATTATCCCGCCCTGTGGATAAAAGGTAAATTAAACGGGCTTTAGAACTTATTAAATCGCATCCTCATCTTCTTCGCCTGTACGAATACGAATAACTCGTTCGACAGGTATTACAAAAATTTTACCATCGCCAATTTTTCCTGTTTGAGCCGTACTTATGATCGCTTCAATACAGCGCTCAACATTTTCTTGCTTAACCACAATTTCAATTTTTACCTTGGGTAAAAAATCCACCATATATTCAGCACCACGATAAAGCTCTGTATGCCCTTTTTGACGTCCAAAACCTTTGACCTCAGACACCGTCATTCCTGATACATCGATCTCTGCTAATGCTTCACGAACATCATCAATTTTGAATGGTTTAATTATAGCTTCAATTTTTTTCATTTCTCTTCCTATAACATTTATTTGAGTTTTTCTGCCTGTCGCACAAATAATCTGAATTCGGCATAAATTTTTGTACTATTTATTTATACCCATGTGACCTCAAAATACTTTATCAGACTTTAGCTCGTATTTCAGGACACGACTCGACATTCGATCTAAAGCACCCCACAGGGCAAGGCAACTTGCCACAATGTTAGTTAAATTTACTCATAACAGTCCGTTATTATTTCGCAAATTTGTATTGATGGTCTAAATATTTCAGAATATGGCAATTATACGATAATATTTATTTAAATAAAAATAAAATCACTTCTGAACCCGAAACAAGGTTATTTAACTTCTTTTATTCGTAATTCTCGCGGTAAATCAAAAACCGTGGATTCTTTTACACCTGAATTTTCAATAATCACACTTCCACCTATCGATTTTAAATGCGCCACAACATCTTCAACCAACACCTCAGGCGCCGATGCACCAGCAGTAACACCAACAGAGCTTACACCATCAAACCACTTGCTCTTGATATCTTTAGTATTATCGATAAGATAAGCATTGATCCCCTCACAAGCCGCTTTTTCTCGTAAGCGGTTTGAATTCGATGAATAAGCCGATCCAACCACTAAAACTAATTCGGTTATTTTCGCTAACGCTTTCACTGAATCTTGACGATTTTGTGTAGCATAACAGATATCATTTTTGCGAGGACCTTGTATTTTTGGATATTTTATTTTAAGTGCATCAATAATTTCAATTGTATCATCAATTGACAGGGTAGTTTGGGAGCTAAACGTCAATTTAAGCGGATTTTTAACCATTAATTTATCAACATCTTCAATAGACTCGATTAAATAAATACCAGCATTGTCATTGTCATACTGGCCCATTGTACCGATAACTTCAGGGTGTCCTGCATGACCAATAAGAATACATTCAAGCCCTTTTTTACTTGCGCGTGTAATTTCCATATGGACTTTTGTAACCAACGGACAAGTGGCATCAAATACTTTTAACGCGCGCGACTGGGCTTCTTTTTTCACTGACTGGGAAACACCATGCGCACTAAAAATAACAATATTATTATCAGGGACTTCATCAAGCTCCTCAACAAAAATCGCTCCACGCAACTTTAGGCTCTCAACAACAAATCGATTATGTACAACTTCATGACGCACATAAATAGGTGGGGGGAAAAGCTCAAGAGCACGATCTACAATATTGATTGCACGATGCACGCCAGCGCAAAATCCGCGGGGATTCGCTAAAATTACTTTCATAAATCATTCTCTTTATTTGATTATTTCTAATACTTCAACATCAAAAGTGAGTGTTTGCCCTGCCAACGGATGATTAAAATCAACGGTCACACTATCGGAGACAATTTCACGAATAATTCCAGGTAATTCACTGCCATCAGGTTGCGTAAAACTAATAATTGCTCCAACCTCAGCAGGCGCCTCACTGTTAAATTTATTCAAATCTACATAATGAATATTATCAGGATTTGATAACCCAAATGTTGATTCCGGCGCGAGCGTAAATGAATCCGATTTTCCTTCTTCAAGCCCCATTAAACACGCTTCCAAACCATCAGTTAAACTACCATCACCCATCACAAATTTAGCAGGTTTGTTCTCAACTTTAGTGCTGTCAACGGCACTACCATCAGGCAACTTAATCGATAAGTGGATCAGAACTTCGCTGTTATTTTTTATATATTTCATTTGTTTCTTCTTTAATTATATCTTAGATTCAATTCTCAAATGCATAGCTTAAATTAGTTGAAAAAGTAGCCCGTTGAGTATATATTCACTACCTTTCCTGTGACAAGAGATGCAAATAATTAAAAACCATAAACAACTGACTAAGGCTCTAAGATACCAATTTTACGCCCTTAATAAAAGCACAATAAATCAAACAAAAATAGCCAAGCAACATGGTGTCCACCAATCAACGATTTCACGATAGTTGAAACGCGCAATATTTACAAGCGAGGTAATCGTGCTATACAAAGCAATTAAAAGGCGAACAAGAGCTGTTTTCTCTCGCGTTATGACGATTAAAACGCTTGAATACATTACGTCAAAAACTCAAAAAATGGAGGCCCGAGCAAATAACTGGCCGATTAAAGGCTCATATTGTAAAGACCATTAAAGTCAACCATGAAACAATTTATAAATTCATTTTTGGAACATCAAAAGCAAGGTGGAGAGCTCTACAAATTCCTGTATAGGAAAGCGAGGTTATAGACTTGCAGACCTATGGAAAAGCAGGCTGCCCACGGGTATATAAAGGATCAAGTTTGTATAGAATACCGTCCAGATATCACTGATGAGTGTACTCGAATTGGTGATTGGGATATACATTTGATCATAGGTAAAGACCATAGCGGTGCTTTGCTTACGGTAGTTGAGCGACTCGCTCGTTACACTGTAACTAAACGAATTTTCGATTAATCAGCGAGAACAGTGACAGATGCAACGATTTAATTATTGACTCCATTTAACTATTTAGTTTTAACAATCACAACAGACAATGTGAAAGATTTTCTTATCATAAAGAAGTGTCGAAAAACTTGAATGTAGCTATTTTTTGCCGATCCATACTGTTCATGACAGCGAGGGTTTATTGAAAATACCAATAGACTGATTTGACAATATTGGTCTAAATCTACAGATTTTAAACTGATCCACGATGAAGCTGTTCGTAGCAATTTAATTCAGTTAAAAAATAGGCAAAGAAAAATTATATTATTCCAAACACCATTCGAAATAATGATGAAACAGATGCCAGCACTAGCAGCATCACTATTATGCACTTGGGGGTTGAATCTGCCAATGCAATCTAAATTTTACGCAGGTAAAACAGCTAAATTCAAGGCGTAAGTTGATATAAAAGGTTCTTCTCATTACGAAACTTATACACGAAAGTAGATTATTTTAGGCAATCTAATAGAAAGCAATTTATTGTAATTGATATTTTATAGCTATTATCTTTTCGAATGTTAAACGCAAAGCTTGTTTTCGAGCCTTGCACTACAGGCTTAGCTATTTGAAGTAATCTAAATCGTTATAAATTACGACCTAGAACGACTCCTTACGAATTAAAGTCTTTATTTTAATTCTACCTCAGGCGATTAACCTAGTTAATGATTAACAGGACAATGGTATGTCGAGTACCTTAGCACAATTTGCCGATCTAACGTTACATTTTACGTCACATGGCATAAGGTTGAAAAAATTATTTAATTCAGTGGGGATCCTTTTCGCCATCAACTGCAAAAAATGGATCCAGAATGAACATTACAACACCAATACAAATCGAACTATCAGCAACATTAAAAATCGGCCAATGATAAAATCCAAGATTAAAATCTAAGAAATCAATTACATACCCAAAAATTATACGATCAATCACATTACCTAGCGCACCTGCAAGTATTAATGAAAAAGCCATATTTGACCAATATTTATCCTCACTATTGTGCTGTAATAAATAAACAATATAAACCGACACGATGAGTGCAATGCTAGTAAAAAAATATCTTTGCCACCCCCCTGCATTACCTAAAAAGCTAAATGCCGCACCATAATTTTGCGCATAGGTGAAATGAAAAAAGGATAATACTTCATAGGACTCACCAAGGGCTAATGATTGCACTGTCCAATATTTGCTCAGCTGATCAATAATTATCACGATTGCTGATAACCACAGCCAGGATGATCCAGATTTTTTATGTTGATATTTCATTTAGTTCCTATAAATACCCATGTCATGTAAAGGTGAAAAGCAAGCAACACAAATTGTACCGAGTTACTCGACATAAAATTGCCATCTCGATGATTAACTAGGTTAACCATTTGACGGGAGAATTAAAATAAAGACTTTAATTCGTAACGAGTCGTTCTAGGTCTAAATTTTATAACGACGCAAATTGGGAAATTAGCCTTGTTAACCATGCATTTTGGGGTAACATGAGTATATGCTCGTTACCAATCAAAGTGCTTTATTTACTCGTCAGCTTAGGCAAGGCGCAGCTAAATGACCTCTCAACGATTAGCGACTCTATCCTTTGCCTGTAGTTTAAATAAAAATACATTTAAATTTCAATGGTTAACCCTTCTCAAGTACTGCCAAGCTACTCTCTCATTAATTAACAATGAAAAGACACTTTTAATTAAACCTACAAAGATCAACTAACCCTAATCAAATTGCAGTCGTTTAAGCAAAATGTCTTACTTCGCCCTCTCCTTCAATATTGATAATACAACGATCACATAACAAAGGATGTGTATCATTTGTACCAACCGTGTCATTGTGATGCCAGCAACGGTCACATTTCGAAGAAATGCTTTTTTTAATCAGCACAGACAATCCTGGAACATCTGTGACAACCGCATCATTTGATGCCTCAGACATTGTTTTGACCGTCGTTTTTGAGGTAATAAGTACAAACCGTAATTCATCTTTTAGTAATCTTAAAAGACTCGCTAATTCCTCCGATGCAAATAAAATAACTTCTGCTTCAAGGCCACCACCAATGACCCTAGCTTTACGTGAAAGCTCTAATGCTTTATTAACCTCAGCACGTACTAGAATTAATTGATCCCATAATGCGCTACTCAATAATTCATTTTCAGTCGGTGAAAATAGCCCATCATACCAAGTTTCAGTAAACACAAATTCACTGCGCGATCCTGGTATACGACCCCAAATTTCATCCGCAGTAAAGCTTAAAATAGGTGCCATCCAACGCACTATCGCTTCAATTAAATAATACATTGCAGTTTGACAACTACGACGTGCAAGCCCATCTGATTTTGAGGTATACTGGCGATCTTTAATAATATCAAGGTAGAAACTTCCTAATTCAATTGAACAAAAGTTAGTCAGTCCTTGATGCACACCATGTAAATTATACTCCTCATATGCATTTAAAATGTCGGTTTGCAGAAGATCGGCTTTGGCTACAATCCAGCGATCTAGCGCTATCATGTCTTCATTAGCTACCATATCTGTTGCAGGATCAAACTCATTTAAGTTTGCTAATAAGAAACGTGCAGTATTACGAATTCGCCGATAGTTATCTGCGCTTCGCTTTAAGATTTCATCTGAAACTGTCATTTCTCCCGTGTAATCGTTTGAGGCCACCCATAAACGCAAAACATCAGCACCTAGGTTATTCATCACTTTTTGCGGTGACATTACATTACCTAATGATTTAGACATCTTTTTTCCGTTTCCGTCGACCACAAAACCATGCGTTAGCACTTGCTTATAGGGAGCTTTATGATACATTGCCATACTCGTCATTAATGACGATTGAAACCAACCACGGTGTTGATCTGACCCCTCAAGATAGAGATCGGCTTCAGCTTGTCTGCCATCGCTCCTTGTATATTCAGGGCGCGCATTAATGACTGACGAATGCGTTGTACCTGAATCAAACCAAACATCTAACGTATCGGTTACTTTACGAAATTGAGTAGCTTCAGTTCCCAGTAAGCTATCTGGCGCTAAATCCCACCACGCTTGAATCCCTTCTTTTTCAATTTTGCATGCAATAATCTCTATCATATCAATACTATTTTCATGCAACTCCTCGGTTTCTTTGTGGACAAATAACGTAATAGGCACGCCCCATGTACGCTGACGTGATACGCACCAATCTGGACGATTTTCAACCATTTTTTGAATGCGCTGCTGCCCCCAACATGGTATCCATTTAACCCTTGTAATACCATCTAGCGCCTCATCACGTAAACCATTTTGCTCCATTGAAATAAACCATTGAGGTGTTGCCCTAAAAATAATCGGGGTTTTATGACGCCAGCAATGTGGGTAACTGTGTTTCAGCGAAATATGATATAAAAGCGCATTATGATCTTCAAGTACTTCAAGTACGCGATCGTTTGCTTTAAATACATGTAACCCTGCAAAATATTTAGTATCTTCGCAAAATACACCATTATCCGCAACAGGATTTGCCACTTCTAAATCATATTTTAAACCCACTGCATAATCATCTTGCCCATGTCCAGGCGCCGTATGTACACAGCCTGTACCCACGTCGATAGTGACATGATCCGCGATTATTATTGGCACTTCAATTTTTAAAAATGGATGATTAAACATTTGTTTTTCAAGATCTAAACCACTGCAAATTGCCAATGTTTTCGCATCGTTGATCTCATAACGCGCCATTGCACCAGCGACTAAATCAGTTGCTATAATTAAACGACGAGAACCCGCTTGAATCAGGGAATATTCAACCTTAGCCGCAACGGCAATCGCGCGGTTAGCGGGTAATGTCCACGGTGTTGTTGTCCAAATCACCGCACAAATATCGCCATGACCTAAGTCATCACTTTGTAAGTTAAAACAGTTAATCAGCGTACCTGCATTTACCGCGGTAAAAACCACATCGATTGCAGGTGATTTTTTATCTTCATATTCAACTTCCGCTTCAGCAAGGGCCGACCTACAATCTGTACACCAATGAACGGGTTTTGATCCTTTCTCAAAATGCCCATTTTTAATAATTTTAGCCAAGCCTCGCACAATGTTTGCTTGAGTATCAAAATTCATTGTTAGGTAAGGTTTATCCCACTCGCCTAACACGCCTAAACGAATAAAATCTTTACGTTGCCCTTCAACTTGGCGTGCTGCATAATCACGACATTTCACCCGAAACTGAGCATGGGTTAATTTTTTACCTGGCTTGCCATGTTTTTGCTCAACTTTCAATTCAATTGGCAAACCATGACAATCCCACCCAGGCACATAAGGCGCATCAAAATCGGATAATGTTTTTGATTTAATAATAATATCTTTTAAAATTTTATTCACTGAGTGGCCAATATGAATATCACCATTTGCATATGGCGGTCCGTCATGCAAAACAAATGCTTTTTTTCCTTTTTTTGCCGTGCGTATCTTTGTGTACAGTGCATTTTTATACCAATTTTTAAGCATATTAGGCTCACGATTTGCAAGATTTGCACGCATCGGGAAATCTGTTTTTGGTAGATTTAATGTACTTTTATAGTCACTCATTATTATTTTTCCGTGTTAACTAATTCATTAAAAATTTAATATTATTTTCTTAGCTTCTTTTATATCTTTTTCTATCTGAGTTTTCAATTGATCAATCGATTCAAAATGCACTTCTTCTCGTAATTTTTTTTCTAAGGTGACTTCTATTTGCTTTCCGTATACATTTCTATCGAAATCAAAAATATGCACCTCCAATTGCGATTGTTTTTTATTGTTTACCGTGGGACTATTACCGATATTCGCGACCCCATAATAAATTATATTTCCAAACACTACAGAGACCAAAAATACGCCAAAAACTGGCGACACTTGACGCCCTAGTAACACGTTAGCGGTTGGCACACCGAGCGTTCTACCAAGTTTTTTACCGTGGCAAACGCGACCTGATACACTAAATTTTCGTCCTAACATTAAACTTACTTTGTCAAGATCGCCAATTGATAGCGCATCGCGGATCCGCGAACTGCTTACACGGGTATTGCCATAGGTAAAGCTTTGAGTATCGATGACCTCAAAACCAAATTGCTTGCCTGATTGCTGTAGCAGTTGAAAATCGCCTCGGCGTTTATAACCAAAGCGAAAATCATCACCTACCACTAAAAATTTAACCCCAAGTTGATTGATCAATAGTGAGTGAACAAATTCATCCGCGCTCAGACTGGCAAATTTAGGAGAAAAAGAAAGACAAACTAGGCGATCTAACCTAAATTTTTTAAGTTGAATATATTTATCGCGTAAACGACATAGCCTGGCTGGTGCTTGCAACCCTCTAAATAACTCAGCGGGCTGAGGCTCAAAAATCAACACTGTTGATGGCAAATTCATACGCTTAGCTTGAAGTGATAAACGCGAAAGGACTAATTGATGGCCTAAATGAACACCATCAAAGTTGCCAATGCTTAAAACACAACCTTTATGCTCTGCTCTTAAATTATGAATACCGCGAATTAATTCCATTATTAATTTTATTTAACTCGTTTAAAAGTGATAAGTATACTATTTTTAGTTAAAATGCTAAAGCCTAAATAATATATTTTTAAGATATTTGAAAACAAATAAGCTTGCTCATAAGGATCCTATGACACTTTAAAATGACTCAATCTAACGCCTGTCACAGCAAGCACTATAAAATAAACAACCACAGCACCAACAATAATTTTTATCAATTTTAGCACCGCATGATATAATGAAAGTTGTATCCAAACCGTCAAGTCTGGCGTATAAACAAACAAAGCTACGCCCATGATGACTCCCGCAATGACAATCCGTAATAACACTGAACGTGTATTTTTTTGGCTTTTATAAACACCTCGTTTATAAAGACCAAACCACAATAATGATGCATTGAGCGTCGCTGATATCGACGTCGCGATGGCCAATCCGACATATCCGTAAGGAAAAACCAATATTAAATTAAGTAGCATATTTGACAGCATAGCAATAATACCAAATTTAACTGGGGTCTTAGTATCTTGCCGAGAGTAATAGCCTGGTGCCAATACCTTCACCATCATAAAGCTCAATAAACCACTACCCAATGCCCATAGACTCACCGCTGCGCTCGATACATCTTGCATATCAAATTCTCCGCGCATAAATAACGCGCGTAATAAGGGCTCGGCTAAGAAAATTAATCCCAACATGGCGGGAAAACCTAAAACCACCACAATCCTGATCCCCCAGTCAAGCGTTTTTGCAAAGTTATCACCTGACTTTTGAACATGAGCGGCTGATAAGCTTGGCAGAATGACCGTCGCAATCGCAATGCCAAACAAGCCTAAGGGAAACTCTAAAAGCCGCTCTGAATAGTAAAGCCAACTAATTGAGCCAGTTTTTAAAAAACTCGCAATCAAGGTATCAAACAGTAAATTAATTTGGCTAACAGAAACGCCAAATAAAGCAGGGATCATCAGTGTTCTAATTTTAACAACACCTTCATGGTGCCAATTGAAAGTTGGCTTTACTAATAATCCTTCTCTTCGTAAAAAAGGTATTTGAAAAGCAAATTGCAAGATCCCGCCAATCAAAACACCAATAGCCAAACCAAATTGAGGCTGATCTAAATGGGGCGAAAGAAATAATGCACAACAGATAATAGAAACATTGAGAAAAACGGGCGTAAATGCAGCCACTGCAAATTTACCAATTGAATTTAAAATGGCGCCCGAGAGCGCCGTCAAGGTAATAAACCACAAATAAGGAAATGTTATTTTTAACATGTCGCTAGCAACAACAAATTTGTAAGCCTCCGCCTCACCATGATACCAAGCTAAAAACCAACCAAAACCAAATAAAGCCGTGATAATACTCGAACCAAGTACGCCAATAATAGTCACAACAGTCACAATTGTGCCCAATGTACCAGACGCCGCTGCAATTAACTTTTTAACTTCACTGCGAGATTTAGTCTTTTCATATTCAGTAATAATCGGTACAAAAGCTTGTGCGAACGCGCCTTCTGCAAAAAGACGCCTTAAAAAATTAGGTATTTTATTAGCAAAAAAGAATAAATCTGCTGATGCTCCTGCGCCTAATAAATTCGCAATAACAACATCACGCACTAAGCCTAAAACACGAGAAATCAGTGTCATAAAACTGACTATCATGCCCGATTTTAATAATTTTTTACTCAAAACATCTTCCTTTAACAAACAGTTAAATGGGTATGAATATCCATCATAACTCAAGACGCAAGGTAAATTGTGCTAACTTTGTGTCTTGACCGGATTTGCATATAGCTTATCCCCATGTTAAACCTTGCTCTAATGTCCGAGCTAAAACCTGACAATGTAATTTTACGTTACATGGGAATAACACAGCAATAGCTTTTGAGCCTTGACCCACAGCACAATACAACATACAGCAATCGGGATCATTATAAAATTTCAACATAGGACGACAAGTTAAGAATTAAAGTGTTTATTTTGAGTCTGTCTGAAATGATCCACGTCGTTAATTATCGATAGGGTAATTTTATGCCAACGATATTGGCACAATTTGTCTTGCTGAGTATATATTTCATAGCATCATAAGTATATACTCCCCACATTAATATTGATCGCAGATATAACCTAAGTTTAATTAATCATCACAATATGTTATTTTTTAATTGTTTGTTGATTATCGAATTTTAAATCCAGCTATTGAAATATTTAATCATTAGGGCACAACATGTTTAGATCTCTTCGCTTTCGTTTTCCGCCCTTCGCCGTTGTTTTTTTTGCCTTAGGTAGCGCAAGCAGTTTTGCCAAACATAAAGAGAAACAAACCGTGCCTGAACATCACACCGCGAAACGGATGAATATTACCATTGCCAAGGGTTATACAAACTTAATTACCGGTGATAAAAGTCGAACACAAACTGGGACAGCAATAACGGTACTTGATGAAAAATATATCAAAAATACACAAGCAAAAACAGTCGCAGATCTCCTACAAATTGCACCTGGTGTGTCAGTAGTAAATAGTGGTGGACTCGGGCATCAAACCTCTGTGTTTATTCGTGGTGCATCATCTCAAAATACTGTCGTTGTTATTGATGGGATAAGAATGGATAACAAATCAAATGCGGCAGGTGGCTTTGATTTTGCAAATTTACTTACTGACGGTATTGAGCGTATCGAAATCATTCGGGGAGCTCAAAGTGCACTGTGGGGAAGTGATGCTATCGGCGGAGTCATTAATATTACCTCTAAAAAGGGTTCAAAAGGTTTTCACCCTAATACAAGCCTAGAGTATGGTGCACGTCACTACGGCAAACAATTTGTTAATGTTAATGGCGGTGCTAACCAAGCGCTTTACTCAGTTTCTTTTGCTAATATGAGTACTGATGGTATAAATTCAAAAAAAGATCCGTTGTCAGACCCTGATCCTGACGGCTATAGAAATCAATTAATTAATACTAAAGTAACTTATCAATTCAATGATATCCTTTCTCTTGATGGCGTCGCTCGCGACACAGAAGCCAAGAGTCAATTTGACTCAGATAGCTATGTGCCAGGCAAAGATAATAATGCATTTGTAACGAATAAACAATTGACCACTAAACTCAATGCGCATATTAATTTATTTGATAATCACTGGCTAAACAGGTTATCCACTTCTTATTCAAAAAATGAGAGCAAAACAACTGATCCACAAAACACCTTGCTCTATCCTTATACACAAAATCAAGGTATAACAACACAGGGTGAATTTCAAAGTGACTACTTACTACAAACGAATAATTTTCATCATCGCATTACCTTGGTTGAAGAAATTGAGCACATAAATTACAAACCATGGAATGGAGGATCTCCTGATTTAAAAACAATGAACAGCGTTGCAATTATCGGTGAGTATGGCGTCCAATGGCGCCAGAAAATATTCATAAATGGATCAATCCGCCATGATCAAAACAGCGAGTTTGATAACACTAATACCTATAAATTTACCTTTTTCGCTTGGCTAACAAAACAAATCCGTTTGCACAATACTTATTCTACAGGCGTAAAAAATCCAACATTTAGCCAGTTAGATAACCAAATGCAAATGTCTTTAAATTCTGAAACAAGTAAAGGATGGGATAGCGGTATTGAATATAATTTTTTTCAATTTAACAGTTATATAGACTTAACATATTTTAATTCAAAGTATAATGATAGAATTGTTTACATACCTAACACTTTTCCAGCCAGATATGAGAATCAAAATGAAAAAACACAAGGTTTTGAACTGAGCGGATCCTCTATAATATTAAAAGATCTTAGTTTAAAGGGACAATATACTTATCTTGATAGTCAGGATGGAACAGCTCAAAAAAATGAACTTCTTCGCAGACCAAAGCACAGTGCAAGTATAAATATAAACTATAAGCTTACCACTAAATTATCTTCTAATTTTGGCATGACATATAGAGGTAAAAGCATAGATATCGGGGTTGCTCCTTCTTACGCAAACGCCTACATAGGTGATTATACAGTTTTTAATCTTGCGGCATATTATCAATTTACAGATCATTTTAGCATGAAGGGTCGTATTGAAAATATGCTCGATAAAGACTATGAAAACGCAAGAGGTTATGCAACAGATCCTCTTTCAGGATATATAGGTGTCAGCTTCAAATAACTAAAAGATGAGGGTGTAGCCAACCGAACGACCGCTAACTTCAGCACTCACGATGATCAACAGATAAAAAACGCTAATATTTATACTCATACGACGTAGAGGTCAATACCCCTAATGTAATTGATAAAAAAAGGTGCGCAGTAAGCATGAACAATCTAAAACTGGTCATTTTTGCGTTTTTTATGGCCTTGATAGTTGCGATAATTCATTTTAATAAACAAGATCTTATCGTTTTATTTGCTGAACCTAAAGGCGCTTTGAGCACACGAATTATTGGCGATGATTTCCCATTTATATTGTATGACCAAACGGGTATTTCCTTTACTTTAATGAAGCCTCCTATGCGCATTGCTTCAACGACTTTAATGACTGATAATATTTTATCAGTATTAGTTAACCAAAACAGACTGGTCGCAGTATGTAATTTAGTGGATAACCCTCAGCTATCAAATATTGTCAATTTTTATGCTAAATCAATCCCTCGTATTCGTGGTGAAATTGAATCTATATTATCATTGCAACCCGATTTGATTTTTATTTCATCTTTCACATCACCTGATACAGTACGTTATTTATTACATAGTCACATTGCAGTTGTAAGGCTAAGTGAATTTAATTCCATTGCTGATATTTTAAATAATATTCGCTTGATTGGCTTGGTCACCAACACGCAGGCAAAAGCAAAAACATTAATGACAAGCCTTCACAATAAATTAAATGAATTAGCCAAGCAAGTTAAAAACAAACCAAAATTCAGAGTACTTTATTATGATTTAAATGGTTATAGCGTTGGCAAAAATTCATTAATGGACGAGTCAATTCGACTTGCAGGTGGGATCAACGTAACCAGCGGCATTTTACCAGAAGGTGAAAATAAAATCAGTGAAGAGCTCGCAGTGTCACTCCAACCTGATGTTATTATTTTAAATCAAGGTGGCTTAAATCAAAGCCAAGAGAAATCGACAGCCAAAACTATTTTAAAAAATAAAAAGGCTTGGGAAAATGTGCCTGCTATTAAAAATAACCGCATTTATACTGTTAAAAGTGCCTGGCTAACAGGTATCTCGCAAGTGCATATTAACGCTATTATTGCTATCGCGAAATTGCTCCACCCCCGTATTAATATACAATTTCTCGCTAAAACAAAAAAAAAGGATAAACATGTTCAATAGCCACAAAGCAAAAATTATTTTTTTTAGCCTGCAAATAATTTTAGTTATCCTTTTGATTATAACTAGTATTTTACAAGGCCCAGCAAATATTCCCTTTAGTCATATCGCCTCTATTTTTAAAAATTATATTTTAAAAAATAATCAAACAAGCTTTCCTCTTTGGCAAGCAGATATTATTTTAAATGTCAGGTTACCGCGTCTAATTATTGCTAGCTGCGCAGGGGCAAGCCTTGCGCTATGTGGTGTAATAATGCAAAGTATATTTCGCAATCCACTTGCAAGCCCTTCAATAATTGGCGTTTCTTCTGGTGCATCGTTAGGCGCAGTACTTGCCATTTATGGTGGATTTTCTATTATATCAACGTGGTCAATTCCCTTCTTTGCATTTGTTGGTGCAAGCATTTCGTTGTTTATTGTTTATAAAATCTCACTCACGCGTGGCGAAACTAACATCGCGACGCTATTACTTTCAGGCGTCGCGATAAGTGCACTCAATATTTCCGCAATGTCGCTTTTATTAGCATTATCATTAAACAATTGGGATGTAGCACGCATGATAATTTACTGGACAATGGGAGGACTCGACGGAAGAACTTGGGACCATGTTTTAATGATACTGCCCATCGTTACCAGCTCATTTTGTTTTTTACTTTTTTATAGCAAACCACTCAATGTCATTTTATTAGGCGAGCAACACGCGCTATCTGTCGGCATCGATGTCACTCGTACACGACGTAATTTATTGATAATTAGTAGCGCAATGACTGCGGCGGCGGTGTCTGTTGTCGGAGGAATTGGCTTTATTGGTTTGGTTGTACCACATATCTTACGATTATTACTTGGCCCCTCACACCGCTATCTGCTCCCTGCCAGTTTATTGGGGGGAGCAATAACCTTATTAGGCGCAGACCTTTTTGTACATACATTATTTGCCGATAAAGCCATTCCACTTGGAGTGATAACCGCAACTCTTGGCGCGCCTTTTTTCTTGTTTTTATTAGTAAAACAACGAACGGCTCTTCATTAAGGAAGAAAACATGAGTTCAACCTTACAATCTAAGCATGTTTGTTTTTCTTATAATAAGAGACCTTTGTTCGAAGATATTAACCTTAATTTCAAACCAGGTGAATGTATTGCATTAATAGGCGCCAATGGTGCGGGGAAAAGCACCCTTCTACAACTTTTATTGGGATTAGTTAAAGCCCAATCTGGGGAGATATTATTAAATGACACCTCCATTGCCAATATCTCACGCAAAAAAATAGCCCAGCAAGTTGCATTTGTTCCACAATCGATTAACCTACCTTATGCCTTTCGTGTGCAAGCGTTAGTTGCAATGGGGAGGACACCCTATTTGGGTGCATTTGAATTTGAAACAGCTCATGATAAGGCGATAATTAATCTCGCACTTAGAAAAACAGATATTAGCCATCTCCACGATCGCCTAGTTAATACACTATCAAGCGGTGAACGCCAGCGAGTGCTCATTGCGCGTGCCATTGCCCAACAAACACCAACTATTTTATTTGATGAGCCAATTGCGAGTTTGGACATTTGCCACCAAATTGAAACTTTGCAATTGATTCAATCACTTTCACAAGCGGGAAAATTAACAATAACAGCGTTTCATGATTTGAATTTAGCATCGTACTATTGCCCACGATTAATTTTAATTGGCACAAAAGAAAATGGCATAAAAACAATTATTGCAGATGGATCACCAGAACAAGTACTGACTGCTCAAAATCTCGCACAGCACTTTTCCATCACGGCCGATATTTGTAAAACAAAAGAAGGAGTAAGTTTAAATAAAATTCGCCCGATTAAAAATAGATGACATGTTCATGCACAGAATTGTAAATGGTCTAACATTATAAAAGCACATTAACTATTTAATTAAAAGGAAATAGATAAAATGGCTATTAATGTTGTCGTTAACACCCCTATAGAAATTAGCGTATTAACGCAATTGACACAAACAATGCCCACTTGGTTTTTGCAAGGGGGCGCGGTAATGTGGGTATTACTTTTCTTTTCATTCCTCACCACAATTATAACACTTGAGCGATTATTAACCTGGATCTCTTATTTTCCTAAAAAAGAAGAATATGCTTTGCAAGATTGCTTTGCAGCGCTTAATAATCATCAACAATCAGAAGCATTAATTTTTACTAAATTACTCAACACCCCTGCACTTGTGATGTTAAAACAAGGCATTTTAGCACTGCCTTTCTCACCACAATCAAAGATGAAAGCATACGCCGCTAAAGAAGTGAGTTTAATGTCTAAAGGACAATCTCTGCTGCGTTTAGTGTTTCATAGCGCGCCGATCATCGGATTACTCGGTTGCACAATCATTGCAAGTAACCAATTATCCACCCCAGGTATCCTTATAATGGATGCGCTAAGCCTTGCTTTAATACCACTTTCAACTGGATTACTTGTCACCATTTTGGCTCAGCTACCTTATTACCTATTTCAAGTATTCCTTAAACAACTCAGGTTACACCTCACTCATGTACAAAGTGAGTTTTTATATATTTGTCAGCAAAAAGAATTGGTTACAAATAAAATCAGTAGCATAATGCAAGCACAGGAAGAAAGCCTCAACTCACAAAATAATAAACCAAATGCACAAACCGATACTGTTGCACAGCACAGCGAAATGCCATATCACTATGATTTCAAAGACGGAACAGATGAAGTGAAGGTAACTATCCACCGTGAAGAAATGCTTGATATCAAAAAACCTTCACAAGCCTCATTAATAGAAATGTACGAAGAATCAGCCTGCGAGAACGAATATTATGGTGTAGATGAAGTTGAACTACAAGAGCAACAAGAGCACCAAGTGCAACAAGAGCAACAAAAAAACAGGAAAATAAAAATAACTAACAGGGTAAGTGAGCATAATAAATAATGAGCAATTTTAGTCGATATCTACCTTATATCATCATCACATTAGTTATTTACGTATCATTTTTTTACGCAAAAGAGGATCTAACGACAATAGATCAGCATGCCTTATCTAAAAAAAATATTGTACAATTAAGCACATTTAAACAAAATCAAAAAAAAACATCAACTGATAATTCCCAACAACCACATCAAAGCAAACATATAGATCCTCCAATTGAGGCAAATAAAAAAACAAAATCCAGAAATAAACGCTTAACAAAAAAAGTCAAACAAACACCAACAGCGAACAAGAGGCCAGAAACTAAAAACGCGGATAAATCAGATGGTAATGCAAACACAACATTGATCAAAAGTCATCGCACAGCACTCGTAATAGAAAAGCCATTAAAAATAACCCCAACAAGCAAAAATAATATAAACAAACCACTCGATTTTACACAAACTAAGGCAATTGATGCCGCCACACTAAAAGGCTATATGCTCGATAGGAGCATATACCTTGATTTAGATCTCCCTAAACGTGCGGTTACTGACAAAAATAAAATAAGGATAAACAGCGATGTTCGCGAGCAATCAGAAACAAAAATCACAACGAATAAAGGATCACAAGGCTCGCTTGCGGTTAAAGTATTAAACACTCATCAAAAAGAAAAGCGATTATTCAAACCGTCGTCTCAAGAAACCACACCAAAAATTAGCACAAAAAATAACCCTAAAAATTTACAAGAAGCCATTTCAATCAAAAGGAAAATGCCAAAAAAACCATCACAAGGAATAAATCAACAGGGTCTCGTCGTCATAAAATTTTTTGTTACATCGAAAGGAAAAACACAAAATCCAAGTATTATGGTATCAAGCGGCTACAATGAATTAGATCGCGCTGTTATTTCATTTGTCCTTAATGAGCGATTTATGCCTGCATTAAAAAATGGGGAAAAAATATCATCAGAGCAAATTTATTCACATCTTTTTAAAACAAATAATAATCAAAAGAAGTGATACCAATGTTTGTAATCTTGCTAATGTCATTGAAAAAAACCTTTTCAATATTTTTAATATGAGACAATATTTAACATTAAAAATTCACTTTTACCCTTAAAATCAAGATGACCTCCATGTACCTCAGATGCAACATCAGCATGTTAAATTGCAGCCAAAGCGCAGTAGCAACTTTCCCTTACGATGATTAATAACAATTACATTAAGTATGTGGTATAAACTCGGTATATCCCCATGTGACGCCAAGGTCCAATGTCTGACATTAGTTCAGATGTCAAGTCAATGAAAACCATTTCACCTATCAACGATGAGCGGAGCTAATCATTTTTGGTAGAATTAATGAGAAGAAGTCAATTCTTATAGGGATACGCCCTTTGCGATTATTGTAACGCGGAACTGGCTTGTTTTCATAATAAGCCAAGCGGGCGCCCAATGCTTGGGTACTTGCACCAAGTAACAAAATTAAAAATTAAGACTTAGAGCAACGAGTTGCGAATTAAAGTCTTTATTTTAATTCAACCTTAGGTAATAAATGCAATTAATCACGGAGCGGAAAATTTTATGCCTCGTATCTTGTAACAATTTTTTTGCTGACGTTGCATTTCGAAGTAACATGAGCATTAAACACACATGGAATGATAACGTCTATCAATAATTTAGGAGTATGTATGTCATCCAATATTCTTGTTGTTCGAAATGATAAAATTGGTGATTTTATGCTGGCATGGCCAAGCTTTGCCATGCTTAAAAAATCACTACCGAATGTACAAATTGACGCACTTGTACCCATTTATACAAAACCTCTAGCGGAGCTTTGTCCTTGGATTGACAATGTGATTATAGATTCTGATAAGAAGGTAGATCAAAAAGCATTGATAGAAACAATAAAAGCTAAAAATTATAATGATTATATCTGCCTTTTTTCTACAACCAGAAATGCTCTATTAGGGCTCAAAGCTAAAATACCTTACCGACTTGCACCTGCAACAAAGCTTGCTCAATTTTTATTTACAGATAAATTAAGGCAATCTCGCTCCCAATCTGCAAAACCAGAATATGAATATAACCTTGATCTTATTCGCTATTATTTAAATAAAAAGAAGATTAATATTGTTGAAATGACTGCCCCATTTTTGGTAATAAATAACATTAAAAAGAATAAATTAAGGGAGGCTTTATTGTGTCATTTCAGCAAAAAGATATCGAAATTATATTTCATACATGCAGGAAGTGGCGGCAGTGCGAATAATCTATCTTTAGCTCAGTATGCTAAACTAATAGAAGGACTTAATGAAAAACAGCCTGCAATTGGATTTGTATTAACAGCAGGCCCTACAGAGCAGGCTCAAACAAGAGAGTTGCAACAGTTACTTGATAAACGCGTTGAGAGTTTCATTTATCAATCAACACAAGGGCTTATTTCATTTTGTGAGACAATTGCGTGCGCTGATTTATTTATTGCAGGCTCAACTGGCCCTTTGCATATTGCAGGTGCATGTGACATACCAACAGTTGGTTTTTTCCCTGTAAAACGCAGTGCAACATCGCTGCGTTGGCAACCAATAAATAGCGAAGGGAAGCATATTGCTTTTAGTTCACACAAAACGCATAAAAGCGCAAACAATATGCAAATGATTGATATAGCTGAGGTGTTAATTAAATTATTAGCGTTTTTACATATACCCATGTGACATAAAGATACAAAGCCCGACTTTAGATCGGATGT
>JAGLDN010000060.1 GCA_023145575.1 Psychromonas sp. | reverse complement strand
GCATTAATCGGGGCATGGTAATGTCGTTGTATTTGTTTTTCGTGAAGTGAATTATACGAGATTATCCTTCTTCACTGCACACTATTTAAACAAAGATCAACAGCCCCTAGGAACAAAGCGCTCTTTTTTGGATTTATTGTTAGATTTAACTATTTGTAAGCGTGACACAGCAAGGTAAAGCGTTTCTTGTGCTTTTAAAATTGGGCGTGACACTTAAGTAAGTTGTAATGCCGATCCACGCGTTAAATTTTGCATCAATAATCCGCGATTAATTAACCACAGCAATAAGATTAACCAATGTTCAACCGGCCTATCCGCACCTATTCCATACGTGGAAAGTTTATCGTGTCCTAAATTCTGCACCCATACCGTTTTCGCACCACGCAATACTTCGACAACATACACGAGACAAAAATATTACCCTATCCGATAAATGAAAAAAGTATTTTTTGTGCATCCTGCGTTGCATGATAACTTTCCGCTGGATTGAGGTAAACATTACAATTTGCACAGGCTAATTTACTGGATTGACCAAAATAATTAAGCAATTGAATAACTGCTTTATATTTTTTAATCAGTAGATACTCAATATTTAAACGGTCAAAAGTATGGATGGCTACTAACGGATCATGAAGATCAAGCCGCGCAAGTATACCTTTTTGTGTTTGCATGATCGGCTGTTACGGTTAGTGCAACAACAGGAGTTATTGAAACTGTAATTTTAAACAGCTCAGCCGTGCATCTTGTGGCCTAAAATCATGTCCGCACTGCAGCATACAGTGCGGATCATCAATCGCAAACAAATTAATATTAATCTGATTTAAACGCACATTGAAATCATGGTGCAATAATCGCTCAGAAGGAATATACAATAATTTAAACTCCCCAGCGTGCAAATCTGTAATAATTTTATTTTACGTTTGATACGAGAGTAATGAATTTAAATAGCCCACTTTTACATCACAAGCTAGCAATGTATCAACCTGATCTTTCATTAACGAAATCAACGGTTAAACAATTACGGTGACACTCTCTTGCAGCACTGCTGTAATTTGAAGACACTGATTTTTACCACCACTATTGGCATAACAACAAGCGCATCTTTACCTTGCATTTCGTGGTCAATCACTGCCTTTTGACCTTTCCGAAAGGTATTAAAACCAAACACATCAAAAAAATTCTCTGGCATCGACCTTTTTATTTTGAATTAACATGGAATGGTAGATTGCTCTTAGATTCAATTCTCAAATGCATAGCTTAAATTAGTTAGAAAAGTAGCCAGTTGAATATATATTCACTACCTTTCCTCCGACAAGAGATGCAAATAATGAAAAAACATAAACAACTGACTGAGGACCTAAGATACCAACTTTACGCCTATAATAAAAGCACAATAAATAAAACCAAAATAGCCAACCAACATGGTGTGCATCAAATAACGATTTAACGAGAGTTGAAACGCAATATTGTCAAGCGAGCTTATCGTGCTATACAGGCAAATAGCAAAACAATTAAAAGGCAAACAAGAGCTGTTTCCTACCCAGTTATGACGATTGAAACGAATGAATACATCACATCCAAACTCAAAGAAAATGGAGCCCCGAGAAAATAATTGGCTGAGTAAAGAGTGATATTCAAAAGACCATTAAAGTCAGCCATGAAACAATCTATAAGTTCGTTTTGGAAAATAAAAAACAAGGTGAGGAGCTCTACAAATTCTTGCGCAGGAAAGTGAGGTTACATACTTCGAGATCAAAGGAGAAGTCGGCAAGACGCGGGGAAATAAAGGATCGCCTAAGTATAGAATAGCGTACTCAAGTAGGTGATTGGTAGACAGATTTGGTCATAGGTAATGGCGATAGCGGCGCCTTGCTTACAATAGCTGAGCGACTTGCTCGTTACACTGTAACTAAGCGAATTTTCGATAAATTAGCGAGAACAGTGACAGATGCAACGATTGAATTATTAGCACCATTTTAGTATTTAGCCATCACAGCAGACAATGGTAAGGAATTTTCCTCTCATAAAGAGGTGTGCAAAAACTTGAATGTGGCTATTTTTTCAGATCCATACTGTTCATGGCAGCGAGGGTTTATTGAAAATACCAATGGACTGTTTTGACAATATTGGTCTAAATCTACAGATTTTAAACTACTCCACGATGAAGCTTTTCGTAGCAATTTAATTCAGTTGAATCATGGGACAAGAAAAGTGGTATTATACCAAACATCTTTCGAAATAATGATGAAACATATGCTAGCACAAGCTGCATGACGATTATGCATTTGCCGGTTGAATCTGCCACTTAAAATGAAAAGGCTAATACATAATACAATTTCGACCCGCTTTTTTTGCTTTATATAAATTTTTATCAACCATTTCCAAATGCCAATCCATAGTTTCTCCTGCGCAATAAGGATATAAGCCAATGCTTATTGTTATACCTTTTTTTGTAAGGGCAATTAATTTTGCATCTTTTGCTATTAAATCTTTTAGTCTCTGTGCAACTGTAATTGATTTCTTTAAAGACGTTTCAGGCAATAACAACATAAACTCTTCACCACCCCACCTCGAAATCACATCCGTCAAGCGCATTGTTTCGTGCATTATTTTAGCGCATCGCACCAACACAGCATCACCGCAAATATGCCCTAAACGATCATTTACATCCTTAAATGAGTCAATATCAACCATAAATAGCATCATATCTCGCTGACTACGAAGATGACGCTCATCTTCCTTGATGTATTTTTCAATAAAAAATCGGCGGTTAAGAAGACCCGTGAGTTGATCATACCATGCAGCATCCTCTAATCTTGACTGATATATATTCATCATTTTGAAAATTAAATACAAAATAAAACACAACAAAAAACAGCCCACAATGGCCGTAATGATAATCGACCTAACCATGGGATTAGTGACATTTTTAACCGGCAAATCGATACATAAAATTAGATTTAACCTTTTGAGATAATGCATCGCAACAAGATATTCTGTGCCACTAGTGTGATAAGTAAAAAGCTTTTTATTCCCTCCCAGTGATTGTAAAGCAAACCGTTTTAATGCCTCGTTTCGTTGTTCATGTAATAACGTATCACCTTCCTTTTGTGATAAAACCAACTCCCCCTTGGTGTTTAATAAATAAGCATATTTGCCATATTCATTAGAATATATTTTTAGTTTAGTTATTATTTTATTAATATTTAAACCAACACCAGCGATCCCAATCAATTTATTTTGTGCATTTATAATTTTATGATTAATAAAAAATATCATTTTATTTTTGTCCAAATTACGCCCTAAGTTAACCTCAGACGACTTGGCGCTATTTTTAAGTCTAAAATACCAATTATCTTTAACCCACCTTTCGGGCCATATTGATAATATACCTTTTCCATGAAAATATTGATGATTGCTGTCTAAAACAACAAATGCTGTATATAAGTCATCTTCTTTTTTTATTTGGCTCAGGTAATCAGTAATTTTATTAATATTTTTAGATCCATTTTCAATCCAATCATGTAAAAAAATATCATTCGACATCACAGAAGCAATTACTTGTGGTCTTAATAGCGTTTTCTCGATATTTAATTGGGCGTTTTCAAGTATTAACGGAAGCTCCTGCTCGGTAAGAGATTTTAATCTACTCTCTTTTGCAATTTCAATGCTTGAAACCGCAACAATCACAAAACCAATGCCCATGAGCAATAATATTGTAATTAACATTCGTGATTTAAAAATCATATTTTCCATCCTACCTATAAAGCGAGAAATTTACTTGTAAAAGCATCAACTCTCGCCCAATTTGTGAGCTCTATATCTTGGCTTTTATCAGTGCTACCACCTGTTACTCTCATAATGAATTGAATAATTAAAGTTTGCCACCAATTATACCGTGAGTATAAAAGAGCACCAGCAAAAACACCTTTTAATTGCGGGTGCCATTGTGATAATTTGTCAAACTTAAGCATATATGCATTGTTGCTTGGTGCCGATTTTTCATGTTGCCTCGCGGTTAAGCACACGAGGAAAAAAGCATTTGGTAAAAGATTAAGCGATTTTTTATTTGCATTAATAAACTCAATTAAATTTGGCCTAAAATTACCATAGCGAATTGATCCGCCAATTAATACTTTATCAAATTGTGTAAAATCAACAAAAGGATCTAAATCAATATTATAGTGTACCACTTCGCCTTCAAGAGAGCGGGTAATGTAATCAATTATCTTGACTGTTTGACCATCCACTGAGGAATATAAAATAAGTGTTTTTAATGACATTTAACTCTTCCAAAAAACTGGGGTAAATAAAACAAGCAATGTAAATATTTCTAATCGCCCAAATAGCATAGTGATGATCATTACCCACTTTGACGCATCTCCCACTTTATTGAAATGTATAGCAACTGCGCCTAAACCTGGACCTAAATTATTAAGCATGGCAATGGTTGCTGAAAAAGAACTTAACTCATTCATACCTGTCATCAACAGCGCAATCATGCACACAAAAAAAACCAACGTATAGGTTGAAAAAAATCCCCAAACAGCTTCTACAACACTATCTGACATTGGTTTATTACCTAATTTAATTTTGAAAATTCCTTTTGGATGAACTAAACGCTTTAACTCACGCATTCCCTGTAAACCTAAAAGTAATATTCTAATCACTTTTAGACCACCACCAGTCGAGCCGGCACAACCACCAATAAAACTTGAACTGATCAACAAAACGGGTAGAAATAAAGGCCAATTTGAAAAAATAGTCGTTGTAAAACCCGCAGTTGTTTCGATTGATACTGACTGAAATAAAGATTGAGAAAAAGCCTCTTCGTATGAATTGTAATTACCATGATTGAGTAACATAATGAAACAAATGAGAGTTAGCGCTAACTGAATACCAAGAAAAGCCCGCACTTCAGGATCTTCTCGATAGATCTTAAGACTAAATTTTTCAGCAGAAAATGAAGAAAAATGTAGGGTGTAGTTAATTCCTGAAATTAGTAGGAAAACAACGGTAATGAAGTTAATTATACCACTGTGAAAGTGTCCAATACTATCATTATAAGTCGAAAAACCACCGATTGAAACGGTTGAGAAACTATGACAAATCGCATCAAATAGGGACATGCCAGCAAGCCAAAATGATAAAAGGCATGCAATGGTTAAAGATAAGTAAACATACCAAAGCGCCTTAGCTGTTTCTGCGATTCTTGGCGTCATTTTAGTATCTTTTACTGGACCGGGTGTTTCAGCGCGATAAAGCTGCATACCCCCAATACCTAACATGGGTAAAACCGCTACGGCTAAAACAATTATTCCCATGCCACCAAACCATTGCAACATTTGTCGATAAAATAAAATAGATTTAGGCACGTTATTTAGGTTTTCAATAACGGTTGCACCTGTTGTTGTTAGTCCAGAAAATGATTCAAAAAAGGATGACGCTAGAGACATGTTTATACTTGAGCTCATTAAAAAAGGGATAGCACCAACACTGCCAAGCGTAGCCCAAAAAAGAACAACAATAACAAAGCCTTCACGCACTTTTAAGTCAACTTTAGAATTACGATTAGAATACCAAAGCATGAGACCGATCATTAGGGTTACGGTAAATGCGGACAGAAAATCATTCCCACCGCCATCACCATAAATGTAAGCAATAAGGATAGGCGGAAGCATTGTGAGGCTAAAAAGCCCAATCAGCATACCAACAATTCGAATTATCGAGCGAAAATGCACTTATTTCGCTTAACTAGAATAAGTATCTTTTTCAAAAAAACGTCCTTGTATTTCAAATTTTACTTGTGAAAAGAAAACAAATCGGTAAACCTATACCGATCTTGCCTCAAGGTTAAAAATCAGATTGAATAACTGTGCCAAGTCACTCGACATAACTTTAAATACTAGTCCTTCTATGTATAAGTTTTTTATAACGATCTAGATATGGGCAAGGCTCGAAAGCCACTCAGCGTGACAACATTTTAAATA
Source organism: Psychromonas sp. (assembly GCA_023145575.1). Taxonomy (GTDB): domain Bacteria; phylum Pseudomonadota; class Gammaproteobacteria; order Enterobacterales; family Psychromonadaceae; genus Psychromonas. The sequence goes on along the minus strand of JAGLDN010000060.1, from coordinate 10,180 downwards.
AAGGTCGCAATTAGCCGTTATTGTGCCTTGCTTTGAAATTAGAACAAGTGCCTGATAAACATCTTTACTTCACATGGGTATATCTAATAAACAACGTGATAGTCATAGCCCGCATCTTCCCATGCCATTATCCCACCAGCGACAGAATATACTTTTTTGAAACCCATTTTATCTAATGCTAATGCCGAGAGCACCGATCGTCCACTTGATCTACAAATTAAATAAATCGGCTGTTCTCCCAATGCTTCAAGCGTTGGAAATCGAGAAACAATATCGTCATGTTCGGCAATTTTCATTTCCAATACACCTCTTGGAATATGAATTGTATTTACAATATAACCAACCGATCTTTCTACAGATTCACGAATATCTATAACGACAGCATTTTCATCGTGCGCCATTACTTCTTTTAATTGGTGAATATCGACTTCTTTAACTAATGGTCTTGTTTTTTCAGCGAGTTCTTTTCCTGTTATCATTATGTACTCTCTTTAAATTGTAATATGTACCCGTTACCAATCAAAGTGCTTTATTTAGTCGGCAAATCAGACACTCGGACAAGGCGCAGTTTGATGTTCACTCAACGAGTAGCGAAGCTAATCGTTTGTCGGTAGTTTAAATAAAAAGACATTTAAACTTTAATGTTTAGCCCTTATCAAACACTCCCAAGCAATCTTATCATTAATTAACTACGTTAATAAATTGCCGGCGTTTAAATGAAAAAGTCATATTCAAACATTAATAGTTTTAGATCTGTCGCCCCAACGGACAAGCTTTGAGGAAAACATTTTCAACCGAGACAAATATCGATAGATCCAGCTAGATCAGAAGCATTCCGTCTAGGACCTGTTTACCTCAACACTGACTATATTTTGTACCTTGAATGATAACGGGTATATGCCTATCAGACGTAAAGATGCTAGGTAAAGCATAACAGCAAATATAGGTTTTAACTAAATAATATCAGTAACCAATAGCATTCCATGTAAAAAATAAATCTATCAATAATTTTGTTTCGTTTTTATCAAGAAAATCTGGATATCTTTTTTTCAGAGATACAACCAACACTTGATTTACTATTGGATCAAAGGGCTCAATGCTCGATAACTGCAATTCCTTTTTACACAGCGCTTGGTGCTCTTTTTGATTTAACGCTTCCCAATTGGATAAATTGGCAAATAATGTGCCGATCCCAACTTGATACCGTAAATAGGCTTCCTTGATATGCCCCATTAATACATTCATTAACAACACATTTTGAATATGATAAGTGCCTCCTTCGACTATCAATACTCCTATATTCGTTAAATATAAGAGATTGTCATGAGAAATTTCATCTAAACTTGCATGATCATCTAAAAAGTATTCTGCTTGCAATAACGGGTAGATTTTTTGACAAAATCGAACTATATTTTTATTATTTACTGGCAACCTTTTCCATAAAAGATAGCGAACAACAGAGCAAATCATCGCACTTGGTATAAAAAGATGAATGATGTTATTACGATAATAACTCAAGATAATAGCTTGCTGTTGAGTCAAACTCACAAAATTTTCTGTTTCTGTAAATTTACCAAGATCCAATGCTTGTTTATAAATTGTTGCAGGGCTCTCTTTTGAATATGTTACTAAGCTACCTTTAATAATAAATGATAATAATTGCTGATGTTTTTTGATATTATCAAGTAGGTGTGACTTTATCATTTTCCTCCTTCCATCCGAAAGTAAGATTAGTGCGCAAAAAGGAAGCGCATTTACAGCACATGCGTTATTAATGCCTATCATAACGTCATTTGAAATTATTCTCACTTGTTGATTAAATTCATGCTTTGTTAACGTGCGTTGCTTCCAATCAGGAAGATTAACATCGAAATATTTTTTAACATTAATTGGCTGACCAAAGTTTACAAATACGCGCCCAAAATTGCTCAAGTTTTTAACAATGTTAAGCATTTGCCATGCATTTTCTTTTTTCTTTTTTTGTCCTGCCATTTCTTTGTGATAGGTGTTCACTTCCATAATATGATCATAGCCAATATACACTGGTATAATAATTAAATTACGTTCAGGCTCCACAAGATAAGTTTGCAAAGAGATTGAAAGCAATCCAATTTGGGGCGGAAGTAGACATCCCGTTCTACTTCGACCGCCTTCAGGAAAAAACTCTATTGGATATCCTTGTTTAAAAAGCATTGCAAAATAGGCTTTAAAAACCTGAGTGTATAATGGGTTACCTTTAAAAGAACGGCGTAAAAAGAAAGCACCGCAGCGTCTAAAGACAGATCCCGCAGGAAAGAAGTTTAAATTGACACCCGCCGCAATATGTGGCGCCACAAGCCCTTGCAGAATCAATAAATATGACATCAAAAGGTAGTCTGCATGACTCCTATGACAAGGCATATAAATAATTTCAGCACCCGTTTGGCTTGCACGCCTCACTGATTCAGCATTGTTTATTTCAATGCCTTTATACAACTTATTCCATACAATACTAAATAACATTTTTAACAGGCGCAAAAATGGGTATGAAAAATTAGCACTAATCTCTCTTAAATAACGCTGGCACTGATCTTCGACTTGTAGAGTTGTTATCCCTTCTTTTTGAGCAATCTCTTCTATTATTTTTTGCAATTTACTTTGTTTTATAATGGACTTGATCATCGCATTACGATTAGGCAACCTTGGGCCAATACTACTGCGTTTTTGAATACCAAAATAGCTTAATGCTATTCGAGCAAGTTTATAGGCAAGCTCATTTTTATTGCCCCCTCGTTTGACAATCTGTACAACTGAAATGGGCTTATTGAAACGTACCAGATGATCTTTTGCATTTGACATGACTATAAATGCCTTATAAAAAGCACCTTGTTTGTTTGGCTCTTTAAAAGAAAACCAAAATTTACGACCATCCTTTCCAGGGTTTCTTCCCCATGAAAAGCTAACAGGTACAAGTTGGACATCGAGCGTAGGCGAGTCTCTGTGTAATTCTAGCAATTTTTGATATTGTGAAAAATAAGGAGCTTCTCTTGTTTGAACGACGTCATATGAAAATAAGGACCAGTCTTCAAGAAAAATTATTGCATTGAGTATTTGTCCATTCACCTCAATAGGTTTATAAGGATCGGGAAGCCCTGCTTTTAAACAACTTGACTGTAATCCAAGTAAATCACTGGCACTATTTCTTTGAACGACATAAATTATCGGCCTTGATAAATCAAGGTCTAATTCCTGAATAATGTTAGTTGGTACATATTGTGTCGATACCCAAAATTTATTAATTATCCGCGAAAAAAAAAAGCCTTTTGATAGCACAATATTTGCCTCTAATGTTAATTAATTTCCGCATTTTAGGTGGCGGTCTTATCACAGTTACTTTGTGTTGTGGGTATTTATTTTTTTAAATAAATGTGTTGATTAGATTGTTTTAAGTGATTCTACACCCTTGTGATGCAAAAATGAAACATCAGACACGAAAAGCAAGTCAACTTACACCAATCTACACTATTATAAAAATTCGAGTTACAGCGACAAATTAAAGCCTTTATTTTAATTTTCCTAGCAAATGATTAACACAGTTAACCATCGAGAGCGCTATTTTATGCCTAGTACCTTAGCACAATTTGCCACTCTGACGTTGCATTTCAAGGTAACATGGGTATATATCTAAAACAAGATTGACGTTAGCCATAATAACGACAAAATTGAGATATTAATTTCCCATTCCAACCATTCTGTGAAATGACTTTCAAGTCAACAATAAAGAGGAAAGTTGCTAAACTTTTTGCTGGCACTTGCCTATCATCTATGGTTGAAAATTTAACAAACATGTTAACAATGCAACTTCTAAAATACTCTCTGATATATAATAACTTATGGTGTTCATTAACAATTCTCAACCGGACATTAACTTACAATTGTATAATTACCACGCTAAAATACTTAGTAGCGCAGTTTTTTAGTTTGAAGCATATGTAAATTTCACCTTCAATCAACAATCCATTTTTAGTTAACCTGCTTCAAATATACCCATGTGAAGTAAAAATACAATATAATCCTCTAGTTCAGATCAAGACACAACATGAATTAGTAATTATGCTCGTTTTATGACAGCGGGAATATGTTATATTTTGAAAAGTTTTTTTAAAATGCCCAATTAAACGTGACAATGTCACATATTCGAGGACATTACATAATTTGCTTATTCTACGATATACAATAGTGCGCATCGAAAAATTGCGCACTACCAACGATAGCCTTATTGCGGGGTATTAGGGTAAGCAGGTGGTAAAATCAGGCCATTTGCAGCGAAAACTCCTCGAAGGATATCAGGTCGATCGGTTATAATGCCATCAACACCCCAAGAAATTAATTTCTCAACTACTTCATAATTAAAGTCTGTTCCTTCTTGTTCACTCCAACCCCATGTAACAACCTTCAATCCAAGTTTATGTGCCTCGTCAAATCTCTCTTTAGTTAAATCTGGTTCATAAGGTTCCCAAAATGTACCCCCTAGCTTTTGAACCATTTCAGGGTAATCATAATTGTAATCTGATGCCTTTAATGGGCTTGTCCACGCATAGCCATCTCCTATTATTTTTTCATCTGCCGGTGAATTTGGAGTTGTTGTATGATCAGTTAAAAAAGCCGTCTTAATTTTGGGATTTAAACGTTTTAAATCAATCAAAGCCTGCCACTGAAATGCTTGAACTTCAGCTTGATCAACAATGCCTGTTTCTTTTATTATGTGATTTAAAGCTTTGGCCATCTTTATCGGCGTTACACTAAATTTAGGCTTATTAGGATTTGTTTTCATTTCAATTTGAAATCTAACCCTATCACCAACAACAGCATGAATATATTTAATTACTTCTAATAATGTGGGGATCGTAACGTCAGGTATGCCAATATGGTGAGGATACCTCTTAGCCAAACCAGATCCCGGTTTTATATAACCGACTGTATAACTCTTTACTTGTTTTAATGTTAGATCTTTTATCGCGACCCTCTTTTTAATCCAAGCCCCATTTTTATCTTTTGTTAGGTCTGGATCTAATCCTAAATTATGTGTGACCACTAATACCCCATCCTTTGTCATATTAACGTCCATATCCACAACATCAACACCAATCTTAAGCGCATCGCTATAAGCTGGCAATGTGTTTTCAGGAGCAATAGCTCTAAAACCTCTATGTGCATAAATATCGATACTCTTTGCATAAACAGAAAGCAAGGGAACAGATAATGTTACTGCGATCATTATCTTCATCATTATCTTCATCATTATAATTAACTCCATATCATTATTTTTTTAATATAATACCTGAGTGGGTAAACCAAGGTGGGAATTTACAAAATGCTGAAATTTATTTATATTTTTACTTTTGGATCCCACGCAAGCGCCAAAAAGAAACAAGCGAAGAACACTGAGCCTACTAGCAGCATAAAACTAGTATGCCATCCTGAGTATTCAATTACAAACCCCATGATGGCGTTAGCTGGAATGGTGCCAATAAAATAACCAAACAACCCAGTAAAACCAGCCGCTGTTCCCGCAGCCTTTTTAGGTACTAATTCCAGCGCATACAGACCAACCAGCATGACGGGACCATAAATAAGAAAGCCTAATACTGTCAAGCACACCATATAAATCCAAATATCGTGTATTGGGTTGAGCCAATATACGAGTATGGCAACTAACATTAATAAAAGGTAAATAATGCCAATTGGTGCGCGCCTGCTTTTAAAAAACCTATCCGACATCCACCCACACAAAATTGTTCCAGGGATCCCTGCATATTCAAACCAAAAGATAGACCACGCAGCTTCATCATGAGTGAAGCCTTTTTCGCTTACCAGATATGTCGGCGCCCAATCGGCAATGCCATATCGCAAAAAATAAATAAATGCATTCGCAATCGCAATATACCAAAGATATTTATTATTTAAAACGTATTTAAAGAATATTTCTTTGGCGGTCAACTCCTTTTCATATTGCTCCGCATTAATAATCTCTCCATCCTGTTTGAATACCTCAATCGGTGGCAATCCTTGGGATTGAGGTGTATCACGAACAGTGAATAAAATAAATACAACAATGATCAATGCTATAAAAGCAGGGAAATAAAATAAGCTGTGCCAGCCACCAAAAATCATGGTACCAAGAATAGCTAATGGACCAATTAGACCACCACCAACATTATGTGCAATATTCCAAATTGAAACATACTTTCCTCTTTCCTTTGCGGAATACCAATGAACAAGCGCTCTACCAGAGGGTGGCCAACCCATTCCTTGCACCCAGCCATTGAGAAACATTAATATCCCCAGCATAACCAAGTTTTGAAAAATCCAAGCATTAAAACCAATATAAATATTAATGGCGGCAGACAAAAGCAAACCAGCTGCCATAAAATAGCGTGCATTTGACCTATCAGAAATATTTCCCATGAAAAATTTACTGAGTCCATAAGCCAAAGAAATCATTGACAGCACAATACCTAATTGAGCAGTTGTATAGCCTTCTTTTTGAAGATAAGGTATTGCCAAACTAAAATTCTTACGAATAAGATAATACCCAGCATAGCCAACAAATATACCTAAAAAAACCTGTATTCTATGCTTTTTATAAACAGGATCTATTTTTTCTTTCGGTAATCTCTGAACATGCTTAGGGGGGCTAAAAAAACCAATCATAATTAAACTTCACTTTTATAAATACAACTAATACCAATTAAAATAAAAAGCTATTCTATATTACTGCTTCAAATAAATTACTTTGATGTTGTAAGTTTCGGAAATGGAACCGTCACTGAGATAAACTGCGCCTTGAATTAAGAAATTTTAGTTTCGTAAAATGTAGCTCCATACCTAATGTAATGGCTCTATGTTACAAACTATATCAAATAATCGAAAAGCAATTTTTATTTTTACAGGGAATGTTATTAATTGTAAAGCTCATATTACATAACTTATATAATTAATTAATCCATTTGATTATTTCACTTTTCTGTTGCTGTGTAAGTCTTGTTGGGTAAGCTTGGTGATTAGTATTAATACTCTCGTTATTCTGGCGCACGTACCCCTACCGATTGGTATATTAGGTCGAAAACTGTCATATTAATCTCTTTGATGATTTTCATTGCCCACTAGTCGCTCACAATAGTAGACAGCGCTTGAGTTTTGAAAGTGTCACTCCTTCGTTATATGTTTTAACTATCAAACGTCAATTACTTTCTCCGATTAGCGTCAATTAACTTGGCTTGTTTCTTTGTTTAATTTTGAAACGTGTTTTCTTCGATAACTTTCTCCTTATATTTTATAAATGTCAGTATGGTGAGCCTGATTACCTATGCCAACAACGAACATCATATTGTCTCCAAATATACTCTCCCATTCACTAAAAGTAGCTTGATTGGAGGTGATCAGTAAACTACTTCGTTCATCATAATAAGCGATCAATTCAAATAGTACTTGGCTTTCAGTATCACCATTTTTTGCATAGCCAATACCATCTATACCCATGTTACGCAAAAATGAAACATAGATATAAACCCATTCAGATCAATAAACTTTTGGATTCCATAAACACAATCACAATACTCAATGTTAAATCCCGTATTGATTTACCCATGTGACGTAAAAAATTTTTGTCAGGCTTTAGAACGGTCATCAGAGCAAGGCATAACAGCAGGTATATTAATGTTTTATAGGTTACTCCATTTTCTAATGTTATAAAGAAGCAGTGCCTTTTGTCATAAAAACCGAGCTTAAGCCCCTAAGTGCTCGGCGGATAGCACAAATCAACAAAATCATAACTTACTGTTAATAAACAAGTCGACATAGAACAACTAGTTAAGAATTAAAGTCTTTATTTTAATTCTTCCTTTGGTGATCAGCGTAGTTAATCACTTGTTGTGGCTATTATAAAACGCGTAATTTATCTAACATCTCTGCAACACCATGCTCCTTGTTACATAAATTAGTCATGTCAGAATTTGGTAGTGCTGAGACTAATGATGGTTGAGCATTTTTCATTACGATTGGCTTTCCAACAAGTGTTAGTAATTCAACATCATTCATACCATCTCCAAAAGCCACTGCATGTTTATGATCTATACCAAGCTCCTTCAAGACAGTTGCCGCCGCCACTCCTTTATTGACCGTAATAGGCATTAATTCTAAACAATTATCTAAAGAGAATGTTAGCTTAACGCGATTTACTAATTTGGTTTCTAATTGCTTTTTGTACGGTATCAACTCATTATGTTTAGCCCAAAAAGTTATTTTTATAACATTACTGACATCAAATTCTTTTAAATTTGTGACAACATGGAAAAAGCTAGAACCTATATTATTGCTCTCCTGATCAAGACGGATAAAATTAGTGTACCAGTGTTGATCAGTGAAAAGAGTTATTTGTATTTCTTGTGGGAATTCGTACTGGCAAATATAATTGACTATATCCGCAGGAAGGTCCTTCCTAAAAATCATGTAACCGTCAGGGTTGTGAATTCTGCCACCATTTGAACTAATAACGTAGATTGGTTTGTTAATCGATGATTGAATATATTTTGACTCTATATAGCTTCGTCCCGTCGCAATAACAAATTTTCGATCATTTAATATCCATTGTTCTATACTCGTTTTTGTTGTAGTTGATAGTTTATGATGCTCATTCAGCAATGTGCCATCCAGATCCGAAATTGCTATTTTGTACATAACATTTTACCTTTTTCGCTTTTTTTAAAGAAATTAAGGATTGCTGTTAAAGCAGGGATCCTGTACTCATCTTTTTCTATAAATAATTCGTGTTTTGCATTTTTGATAAGTAAAAATTGGTTGTTTTTGCATGTTTTTGCATTACTAAAGAAAAGATCTTGCCCTTTACTTGTTACTACTTGGTCATTTCCAGATTGTAGCAGTAAAAATGGTATGGTTATCTTGTTTGCGTTAAGAATTGCAGTATTCATTGCACTAATACTCTCTGATATCCACCACATCGTTGGTCCACCAAGTTGTGTTTCTGGGAAATCATAATACCCTTGCTGGCTATTTGCAAAACGTATTGGGCTGGAAGTTAAAACATTACCTTTAAAATTTTGAGGATGATATTTCCCTTCACCAACTGCGTAGCAAGCAGTCTTGCTAAACCAACTACAAACCTTCCCACTTGTGTAAGTTATTATTTTAGCCAAAAACAAGGGATACGAACCGAAATTAATCGATAACATTGGGCTAGAAAAAACAGCTACTTGAAAAGGCGTTTGATATTGCTCTAAATATAACGCGCTGATTGCTCCTCCCATAGAATGGGAAAGTATATAGCGAAATTTATATTTATCTTTTAAGTGTAACTGAGTAATAAATGTATTTAAATCGGTTACATAATTTTGGAAATTTTTAACATGTCCTAGAAAGGGATCCCCACCTAAACGTTGTGAAAAACCTTGTCCTCGATGATCAATTAAATAAATGTCATATCCTAGTTTGGCGAAATTAAAGGCTAATTCTTTATATTTCAACACACTTTCAGATCGACCTTGTACAATAACAATTACTTTATCATTATTATTGCGTATGCTGACGGTATTTATTTTTATGTCATCAACCCCCTTAAACGAAGCGAATTTAGCCTCTTTATCCCAAAATCGATTAATTTTTTTAGTCGCATTTGAAGCAAGCGCTTCTTCCGTTGTTAAGTGATATGGGTTGCTCTGCTCTTGTTGAGAAAGCGCAAGTGCATTTGCAGATAAAATAGATGCAACAAAAAATAAATATTGTATTCTTCTCATATGTTTAAGCTCCTTGCTATATTATAGCCATGTTACCTCAAAATTATCCACTAATGAAATAATACTCAAATAAATTTTTAGCCGTTGCCTCTTAATTATTTCAGAAAAGTCATACGAGCGCTCTGTCTATGTACATCCGCAATACACAAAAAAAACTCTGTTTCATCATATTTATACCCATGTAACGTAAAAATGTTTTGCCCGGCTCAAGCTCGATGATCAGAACAAGGCACAATATTTGGCACTTTTCGATTATTGTAACGCTGTCTTGGTTTTCGATCATGTGCCCCGCAGGGCAAGGCAACTAGTACCAAGGCGCGTTGTTATAAAATCTTTATGTAGAATAACTAGTTAGGTATTAAAGTCTTTATTTTAATTCGACATTTGGT
>JAGLDN010000006.1 GCA_023145575.1 Psychromonas sp. | reverse complement strand
CGAAAAGTGAATACAATTACCTAATGTTATGCCTTTATCTGATGTCTGAACTAAAGCCTGACCAAGCATAGTGAAGTATCACGGGTATATATTAAATAATTGTTCAGCTTGTCTGGTCAAACTAACCTACTTCAGTCTTGTACTAAATTATGTTCGTGTGCGCAAGATAAACCACATACCTAATGCGTTAGCCATTATTTCCTTGAAATTATTATACGCCGATGCGTGGGTTGGCATATTTTTCATAACACATCACGATTCCTCGCAGGGCGACATGTGCTAATTTCCTTGTACGTGAGTGATTGGCTTGTTTTTTTGTTGAATCGAAGGTAGTCCTGCGAGCATAACCGTTAAGAGAATAATCAATCGATTATTAACACCACCCGTTAATTTTACCATTAACGATTAGACACTAATCCTTGATACGCCACATATTGAGCCTTGCTTTGATCTTTGATCTTTGATCTTTGAGCGAGTACCTAATAAAATATTTTTACGTCAAATGGGTATGAATTTTTGAGGATATTATAGTATCATGAAGATAATAAGGGCACCCTATGACTATTTTTATCTTTTTATCCAACCGTATGAGTAAAATAATTGGTAATATTTGTAAAATATTATCCTATCCCTTTCATTTTATTTTTCCTAAAATACGCTTTGAAATTCCTCTTAAATCAACGGCAAAAACTAGCGGCTCGCAGGGTAAAATACCTCGCACTCTTTGGCAAACAAACTATTCCAATAAATCAACATTGCCTGTCTATTTGAATTATTTATTTAATCGCCTTATGTCACTCAGTTATGAGTATCGTTATGTCAGCACTGAGCAACGTCTTGAATATATAAAAGAAAATGCCACAACAGAAATTTATGACGCTTACTGTCAATTAAATGATGGGGCATCGCAAGCAGATCTATGGCGTCTTTTAGTATTATATAAAGAAGGGGGTATTTATTTAGATATTGATGCCAATTTAGTTTGGCCACTCGCTTATATTTTAAAAGATAGCTCACCTGCTGTTTATATTAAAATCAAAAATAACACGCACTATACCAATTACTTTTTGGCAACTGAGCCTAATAATCCTCAATTTTCTGAAATGATTGATCTTATTGTAAAAAACATTCAAGATAAAAAATTAGATGAGCATGTTTATGGCATGACAGGTCCTGGCATACTTAACAAAATATTAAATGATAAAAAAACAATCAGCCGTATTCACCGTGAAACAGCTATTCAAGGCTCTTTTACCAATGAATATTTTCAATATCTAGATAAACCAGGTGGTAAATGGACACATCAAAAAGCGTCGAATTTATTAAAAAACAAATAGTTCCAACATTTTGTTCATCATTAAAATTTGTCTGTCTTATTTTTTATTCACTCTGATATGCTATTTTAGTTAAGCTTATTTATGTTAAAATTAATTTATTCTTTTTTTATGATCCTTGTGTCCCCATTTTTTTTATATTCACTCTATAAAAAAAAAGCTGGTAAGCCTGCCGTTGGCAATCGATGGAAGGAGCATTTTGGTGTTACACCTAAATTAATAATTCCATCAAAAGGTGTAATTTGGTTTCATGCGGTATCTGTTGGAGAAGTGATTGCCGCTACCCCGTTAATAAAACGTTTGAAGGAACGACATCTAAATAAATCAATAGTTGTCACAACTACAACGACTACAGGTGCCGCAGAGGTGGCTAAACTTGAGCCGTTAGTCGAACATCGTTTTATGCCACTTGACTTTGGATTTGCCGTTGAGCGGTTTATTCAAACTATCAATCCAGAAGTTTTGTTAATTATGGAAACAGAGCTGTGGCCAAATACACTCTATACTGCAAAAAAACATAATATTCCAGTGAGCATAATTAATGCTCGTTTATCTGAACGATCTTTTAAACGTTACCAAAAATTTCCTTTTATTTTTAGTTTATTATTTAAAAATATCAGCGCCATTTATTGTCAAACCAATGAAGATGAAAAACGATTTATTGCATTAGGTGTTAACCAACAAAACATACAAGTCACCGGAACAATAAAGTTTGATATTTCCATTTCAAACGAAATCATCAAAAAAGCCGCTAAGCTACGAAACACTTTAGGTATAAATCGCCCTATTTGGATAGCAGCAAGCACCCATCAAGGAGAAGATGAACAAATACTAGAGGCACATTATAAACTATTAGCTAAGCAGGAAAATGCTGTATTAATATTAGTCCCTCGGCATCCTGAGCGTTTTATAGCCGTTGCAACCTTATCAAATTATCTCGGGTTTAACACAGTTAATCGTACAAGTAACGAACAATTTTCATCAACAGATAATGTTTACATTGCCGACACAATGGGGGAAATGTTGTTGCTTATCGGCGCAAGTGATATTTGTTTTATGGGAGGGAGTTTAATCGGCAATCAAGTGGGGGGGCATAACCTCTTAGAGCCAGCCAGTCTTTCAAAACCGTGCTTAATTGGCGAGAGTTTTTATAATTTCAAACTTATTACAGATCAGCTTGTTGAAAATAATGGCGCTATTATTTGCAAAAATACCGAAGAAATTAGTAATGAACTTATTTTACTTTTTGATCAACCACAAAAAATGAAAGCAATGGGTATAAATGCACTTGCGATTGTTAATAAAAATCGTGGGGCGCTTGATAAAACGCTCAAGGGTTTACTGTGTGATTTTTCATGAATGGAAGCATTTTGAAATAGCGAGAGTATATATTGATCGAGAATGGCTTGTAATTCACTTACTATACCAATGTTACTTCAGGGCAAACGGGTTATAAGCGAGCAGGTTTTTTAATAAAATTATTGAACTCAAGCTGATGATTTGGTCTGTTCTAGCCTTTGCGATTTAGAATATGGAAACGCTACTTTGTCACAATAATTTGAAGCATTAAAAGATCCTCGTATTGAACGCGCTAAGCGCCATTTATTCATTAATATTATTACAATAGCAATTTGTGCTGCCGATAATTTTGTGAGTATAGCTACTTGTTAGTTAAGCTAAAAAGAGTGGTTTGAAACCTTTTTAGACATTCCAAATGGGATCCTAACCCATAATACATTTATTGATGTCATCAATAGAATTGATCAAAATAGTTTTGCACTGTGTTTTACAACGTGGATAAAGCAATTAGTAAAACAGTTCTAAAGTGTGATTGCTGTTGATGGAAAAGTGTTACGAAGAACATTCAATAAATAAAGTGGTGCTAAGGCAATTTGGCTTGTTAATGCTTGGTCGGTTGCAAACAGCATGAGCTTTGGTCAAATTAAAGTTGATGAAAAATATTTAATGAAAGTCATAATTATTGGCTTATAAAATGTTGCCTATTTATAACACGTTTGCCCTGATGTTACTTCAAAATGCTTTGTCACACTCACACTCACACTCACACTCACACTCAGACTCATGCTTATCTTAACTTATGTTGACTTATTTTGTGGTGAGCTCCTAAGATTATTTTTTCTAAATGAGAAGCATTATCAAGTGTCATGGGTATATTAAGACAAAATAAATTAATCTGTTGTTGATTCGTGGCGGTGTATGGCATATAAATAATAACATGTTTTGCGTGTATGTAATGTGCCAAAATAATAAGCTTAATTGATAAAATAGACCAGTTCAAAACTAGACTGGCATAGTGGTGATAATAAACACCTTACAAGTGCAGGTGAGATTAGTTGTCTTATATTCAGTGAAAGTGTAGTGTGTGTTTGTATTGTACTAATTCAAACGCTTAAACTAAACCCAATAATAATATTTACGATTGATCTCCATTAAAAATGGAGGATTATCTTATGACTGTAGAAATATCGAATACTTACGGTAAAACTTTTTTCCCTTTAAGCCCCACTCAAACTGATATATATTTTGACCAGTTGCTTCATAAAAATTCTCCATTATACAATCTCGGTGGTTATGGAAAATTAAAGAACATTGATATTCCCAAGTTAACCCTGGCTCATGAATTATTGATTACAC
>JAGLDN010000059.1 GCA_023145575.1 Psychromonas sp. | reverse complement strand
ATATATATTCACTATCTTTCCTGTGACAAAAGATGAAAAAACATAAACAAATGACTGAGGCTCTGAGATCAAACTTTACGCACTTAATAAAAGCACAATAAATCAAACCAAAATAGCCAAGCAACTTGGTGTGCATCAATTTTTGATTTCACAAGCGTTGAAACGCAATATTGGCAAGCGAGGTTATCGTGCTATTTAGGCAAATAGAAAAGCAATTAAAATGCGAACAAGAGCTGTTTCCTATCGCGTTATGACGATTGAAACGATTAAATAGATTACATCACAACTTAAAGAAAAATGGATGCCTGAGCAAATAACTGCGCGATTTAAGAGTGATATTGAAAAGCCCATTAAAGTTAGCCATGAAACAATCTATAAGTTCGTTTGGGAAGGTAAAAAGCAAGGTAGGGAGCTCTACAAATTCTTGCGCAGAAAAGTGAGGTTATCTACTTGCAGATCAAAAAAAAGTAGGTTGAGCGCTGGTAAATAAAGGATCTAGTAGGTATAGAAGAGCGTCTATAGATTGTTATTGAGCGTACTTGAGTGGTGATTGGGAGATAGATTTAGGTATAATGTAAAGGCCAGATTGTCGCCTTGCTTAGATATAGTTGAGCGACTCACTCGTCACACTGTAACTAAGCGCATTTTCGATAAATCAGCAGGAACAGTTAACGATGCAACGATTGAATTATTAGCACTATTTAAGAATTTAATTTTAACAATCACAGCAGACAATGGTAAAGAATTTTCTTATCATAAAGAGGTGTCGAAAAAACTGGAATGTGATTATTTTTTGCAGATCCATATCGTTCATGGCAGCTAGGGTTGAATGAAAATACCAATGGACTGTTTTGACAATATTGGTCTAAATCAACTGATTTTAAACTGTTCCACAATGAAGCTGTTCGTAGCAATTTTATTCAACTAAATAATAGGCAAAGAAAAGTGATATTATACCAAATACTATTTGAAATAATTATGAAACATATGCTAGCACAAGCGGCATGAGGATTATGCATTTGGTGGTTGAATATGCCTTTAATAAATTCTTAATAATGTTGATCTATTTAAACAGTAATAAAGGAATTAAATTTAATTTTACTGTAATATGATTTATCTATTTAATTACGCTGAATGTAGCAATTTACATCGTGAAGTAATTTATTTTTATGCCTAACATTTATGATTGATATTTAAGTCCATATCCATATCCATATCCATATCTATATCCATATTCATGTCCATATCTATATCCATATTAATGCACATAGTAACTTGGTTCTAAGTATGTATTCTTAGTCATATGTTTATTATCGATAATTGTATCGATAACAAAAAAAGGAAAAAAAATGTCTGATAAAGATAACGAAAATCTACTTTATTGTTCTTTTTGTAGTAAGAGCCAGCATGAGGTAAAAAAATTAATAGCAGGTCCTGAAGTTTATATCTGTAATGAATGTGTTGAATTATGTGATGACATTATCAAAGACGATGTCGAAAATGATAATGATAATGATAACGTAGAGGAAGATATCGTCAATAAAAAACTGCCAACACCGCATGATATACGTATGAATTTAGATGAGTATGTTATTGGACAGAATGTTGCTAAAAAAGTATTGTCGGTTGCTGTTTACAATCATTATAAACGCTTGAAATATGGTAATGTTGCTGATGGTGTTGAATTAAATAAAAGTAATATTTTATTGATAGGCCCAACGGGAAGTGGTAAAACGTTACTTGCACAAACCATGGCTCGCATGCTAAATGTTCCATTTGCAATGGCAGATGCCACGACATTAACCGAAGCGGGTTATGTTGGTGAAGATGTTGAAAATATTATTCAAAAACTGCTTCAAAAATGCGATTACGATCCAAAAAAAGCAGAAAATGGTATTATTTACA
This sequence comes from Psychromonas sp., assembly GCA_023145575.1. Lineage (GTDB taxonomy): Bacteria > Pseudomonadota > Gammaproteobacteria > Enterobacterales > Psychromonadaceae > Psychromonas. Next base: position 4,164 of record JAGLDN010000059.1, on the reverse strand, counting down.
TTGATGAAATTGATAAAATCACGCGTAAATCTGAGAATCTATCAATAACGCGAGATGTATCAGGAGAAGGGGTGCAACAAGCACTATTGAAGCTTATTGAAGGAACGATTGCTTCTATACCTCCACAGGGCGGTCGTAAACATCCAAATCAAGAAATGATTCAAGTGGATACGTCAAAAATACTCTTTATTTGTGGTGGTGCGTTTTCTGGTTTGGTTTCAATTATTGAACAGCGTCTTGAAATTGGCACGGGTATTGGTTTTGGTGCGACCGTTAAAAATAATGATGACCATTCTTCTTTTAATGAAACATTAGACAAAGTAGAGCCACAAGATCTTAGTAAATATGGATTAATTCCTGAATTTATTGGACGTTTACCCGTTGTTGCAATACTGAGAGAACTCGATGAAAATGCGCTCATTGATATATTAACGATCCCTAAAAATGCAATTACAAAACAATATATAGCCCTTTTTAATTTTGAAAATGTTGAGTTGGAGTTTAGAAAGCAAGCGCTTGTTGCGATAGCACAAAAAGCTATGAAACGCAAAAGTGGTGCGCGAGGGTTACGTTCAATTGTTGAATCTATTTTACTTGACTCAATGTATGACTTGCCATCTAGTGAAAATATTAGCAAAGTTGTCATCAATAAAAAAGTTATTTTAGGTGAAGAAGAGCCTTTATTAATTTATACCGAAGCTAAAATAAAACGCGTTTCATCAGAATAGGTTGAGAAAGTTTATCCCTTTATGGGAACGTCCTTATTGAGTGTTGCGAAGCAGTATTGCTCACCTTTTATATCAATTGAAACTGTGATCGGAAAGACAATTTTATGTCAAGTATATTGGCACAATGTACCTTGCAGGCGCTACTTAATGCCTCAATGATATTTAGCTAGCAATGTACTGATGTTTCATCTAGAAAAATAATGTGTATATATTTTCAGTACTTTCAAACAGAGCTTACCTTATTATTTTTTTGATATGTTATATTCAGTTAAGCTATCTATAGATCTGTTGTACTAAATTAAATTCGCAATCAGATTTCTTAATATTTTATTATACATCAAATAGTTATGAGTGTATTATCCTTTTGTTTACTCGTTCTTCTTGCCAGTGGTTGATAAAATTTAAAATGATTAATTTTAAATAAACTGCTTACTTATTATTCCTAGGAATTTTATGAAAATTGAAATTAAAGCTGAATCGGAATTGAATTTATCACTTCCAGTCTTACCTTTACGTGATGTGGTTGTTTATCCTCATATGGTTATCCCACTTTTTGTCGGTCGTAAAAAATCTATCTATTGTTTAGAAGCTGCGATGGAACAAAACAAGAAGGTTTTTTTAATAGCACAAACCGAATCGTCGCTCGAAGATCCTAAAATTGAAGATCTGTACAAGATAGGAACGGTTGCAAATATCCTGCAACTATTAAAATTACCCGATGGTACAGTAAAAGTACTCGTCGAAGGTGTGCAACGTGCGGAGTTAACTAAAAACATTCCAAATGAAGAGTATTTTTTTGCGCGTATTAAATTGCTTAAAAGTGAAGATGTTGCTCCAGATGAGGAGGATGCGTTAATCAGGAGTGTGCTGTCATTATTTGAAACTTATATTAAGTCAAATAAAAAAATTCCGCCAGAAGTTCTTTCTTCTGTCAATGGGATTGATGATCCAGAACGTTTAGCAGACACTATTGCCGCACACTTACCATTAAATATAGATGATAAACAATCCGCGCTAGAGTTAACTTCAATTACAGAGCGGTTTGAGTTTTTGATGGGCATGATGGAAAGCGAACAAGACATTTTTAATGTTGAAAAAAGAATAAGAAGCCGCGTTAAAAAAAAAATGGAACGAAGTCAGCGAGAGTATTATCTTAACGAGCAAATTAAGGCAATTCAAAAAGAATTAAATGACACTGAAGTTAATCCAAATGAAAATGAAGTTTTAGAAACCAAGATCCAAAAGGCAGGGATGTCAACAGAGGCGCTAGAGAAGGCAATGACAGAGTTTAAGAAATTAAAAATGATGTCGGCTATGTCTGCAGAAGCAAGCGTGATAAGAACTTATATAGAAAATTTAGTCAATGTACCTTGGAAAAAGCGTTCTTCGATTAAGAACACTATTACTAAAGCAGAAGAAATATTAAATATCGATCATTTTGGTCTTGAGAAGGTAAAAGAGCGCATTTTGGAATATTTAGCCGTACAAACGCGTATTAAAAAGTTAAAAGGACCTATTTTATGTTTGGTTGGACCGCCAGGTGTTGGTAAAACTTCACTTGGGCAATCAATTGCCCGTTCAACAGGGCGTAAATATGTTCGTATCGCATTAGGCGGTGTGCGTGATGAAGCTGAAATACGCGGACATCGGCGTACATATATTGGCTCAATGCCTGGTAAAATTATTCAAAAAATGACTAAAGCAGGTGTCACTAATCCATTATTTTTATTAGATGAAATCGATAAAATGGCGTGTGATTTGCGCGGCGATCCAGCATCTGCATTACTCGAGGTGTTAGATCCAGAGCAAAATAATTGTTTTAATGATCACTATCTGGAAGTAGATTATGATTTGTCAGATGTTATGTTTGTGGCAACATCTAATTCAATGAATATTCCAGGTCCCTTACTCGATAGAATGGAGGTAATACGTTTATCTGGTTACACTGAAGATGAAAAAATGAATATAGCAAAGAATCATCTTATCAATAAACAGATCAAATGTAATGGACTTAAAAAAAGAGAAATCGTGATTGATGATAGCGCGGTTATTGGCATTGTTCGTTATTATACGAGAGAGGCTGGTGTACGTGGACTTGAACGTGAAATATCAAAAATATGTCGTAAAGTAGTAAAGAAAATACTTATTGACAGCAACAGCAAGCAAAAAAAAATAGTCATTAATATTGACAATTTAAAAGATTTCTTAGGTGTGCGTCGTTTTGATTTTGGAAAAGCGAATTTTGAAAATCAAGTAGGGCAAGTAACGGGCTTAGCGTGGACAGAGGTCGGGGGTGAGTTGCTTACGATTGAAGCTACATCTGTGCCAGGAAAAGGCAAGTTGTCTTATACTGGGTGCTTGGGAGATGTTATGCAGGAGTCTATTCAGGCTGCGATGACTGTTGTACGCTCTAAGGCTGAACAACTTCGGATAAATTCTGATTTTCATGAAAAACGAGATATTCATGTGCATGTTCCCGAGGGAGCAACGCCTAAAGATGGCCCAAGTGCAGGGGCTGCAATGTGTACCGTTTTGATCTCAAGTTTAACGGGCATTCCTGTCAAAGCAGATGTTGCAATGACAGGGGAAATCACCTTACGTGGCGAGGTGTTACCCATTGGAGGCCTTAAGGAAAAGCTATTAGCTGCGCGGCGAGGTGGAATAAAAAAGGTTTTAATTCCTTCTGAAAATAAGCGAGATCTTGAAGAGATACCAGACAATATAAAAAATAATTTAGAAATATGTCCTGTTCGTTGGATTGATGAAGTACTTGAAATTGCACTGCAAGATAGCATCAAAGGATTTTCAGTAAAAAGCAAAAAAAAATGAATACAAAGTAAGCGTATTATCTCATTTTTTTATAAAGGCACTTGCACCATTTGTTATAGCAAAGTAATCTTGCAATCTAAAGATTAAAATAAGCTAAATTAGCATAATCTTAAATTAATATAAACAAAATCTATTAATGTTGCTGGGTTAACTATATTGGTTAAACTTTATAAGCAAATAATAATTTAATTGGAGCGTTAAAATGAATAAAGGTCAATTAATCGATAACATCGCAGATAGCGTAGATATTTCTAAAGCTTCAGCGGGTCGAGCGCTAGATGCATTTATTGGATCAGTAACTAAATCATTAGTTACTGGTGAGAATGTTTCTCTTATCGGTTTTGGTGCTTTTTCAGTGAAGGATCGCGCGGCACGCGTTGGTCGAAATCCTCAAACTGGTGTGCCAATCCAAATTAAAGCCGCAAAAGTACCTGCTTTTAAAGCAGGTAAATTATTGAAAGAAGCAATAAACTTTTAATTAAACGTTCTTTATACCTATATACCTATGTTACTTAATTTTGCAAAGTCAGATCGGCAAATTGTGGCAAGTAGTTAGGCATAAAATTACTCTCTCGGTGATTAACTGCGTTAATCACCTGCTGGGAGA
>JAGLDN010000058.1 GCA_023145575.1 Psychromonas sp. | reverse complement strand
GTCGAAATTTTATAACAACGCTAATTGTTACAAGTTTCTTTGCTCTACGTGGCTTTAGCTCAAACACCAGCTCTGCTTTATAATATTCGAAAAGTGACTGCAATTACCTAATATTATGCCTTGATATGATGTCCGAGCTAAAGTCTGACCAAGCATAATGAAGTATAACGGGTATATAAATGTTATATCAATTTGTTATTAGACCATCGCTTTGTTTTGGTATTTTAGTCTAAGTTGATCTTGTTGTTAGCTCTGTTTCGCAAATAACCTCGCAATTTAAAGGTGAAGATGAGAGGCATCGACAGATCGACAAATTGTTCCAAGATACTCGGCATAAAATAGCTCTAGTGGAGCTAGTGGAGATTAACTTTGCTAATCACCAAAGGTCGAATTATAATAAAGACTTTATTTCTTAACGAGTCGTTTTAAGTCGAAATTTTTAATTTTGTTGATTGGTAATAAGTTGCCTTGCCTGGCGAGTAGCATGGTCGGCTTATTATGAAGCCAATCCAATCCACGTTACAACAATCAAAAAATGAGTAACCAATCGATAATTAGCATTTTTTGTTAATTATACCGACAAACGATTTGCAGCGCTAATTGTTGATAGGTGACATGTTGCGCCTTGACCTGACTTCCGAGCTAATGGTGAACATCACACCTTGAAGTATATACCTATGCGAGTTCGAAATGCAACGTTAGATTGGTAAATTGTGCCAAGCTACTCGACATAAAATTCCCCAACAAAGACTTTAATTATTAACGAGTCGTTTTAAGTCGAAATTTTTAATTTTGTTGATTGGTAATAAGTTGCCTTGCTTGGCGAGTAGCGTGGTCGGCTTATTATGAAACAAGCCAGCCACACGTTAAAATACTCAAAAATGGAGTAACATGAGTATATACTGACAAACGATTCGCAACGCTAATTGTTGATAAGTGACATGTTGTGCCTTGACCTGATCTCCGCGCTAATGCCTGACAAAACACCTTGAAATAACATGGGTATAAACATCCTGATATTCAATGCTCAGGTGTATCGATTCAATGAGTTGTTAGTTGTAAAAGTAGCCAGTTGAGTGTGTTTTCATTACTTTCCATCTGACAAGATGTGTTAATAATGAGAGAGCAAAAACGACTGATTCAAGCACTACAAGCACTAAGATAACAACTTTTCGCTCTAAATCAAAGTGCTATGAAGCAAGTTTAAATTGCTCAATGATAAAGCGGTTAAGTCCAATTTAATTCTATGGTATAATCTCCTAATAAAAGTGTTATTTTTTATCATTCTGTTTGAAATAATAAAAAAATATATGCTAAGATCATCAGCGTTACTATGATGATCTTGGTGTTAAATCTGCTCTGATTTGAGGATATTTGTAATAGTAGATAGTTTTTTTACCTCAAAATGTTATATCTTGTTTTATTCTCATGTGTCGTATTGGTGAAAATCAGCAAGACACATTTTATTGAGCGACTCGACCTAAAATTGCCTTTTCGATAATTAACTACGTTAATCATTTAAAGTTTAATTAAATTAAAGATTTTAATGCTTAACGTGTCGTTCTAAGTAAAAATTATATGACGCCCTAGATTGTTGTTGTAGTAATAGTAGATAAGCGCTGCGGTGCAAGGCTCATTTTTTATAAAAAGAATGCTGCACTGCGCTCAACATTCAAAAAAAGAAAACTGTATAATGTTCTGTCCTGATCTGATATCTAGGCTAAAGGTTGGCATTGTATCTTTATGTAACATGGGTATCGATCTGCTTTATAATGCATGTTAGAGGACATATGGCGGTAGATGTTTGTTATCTTTACACTTTACAAAACGTTGAAAGAATAGATTATTCATTTTAAATAATAAACAGGTTAAACTATTTATTGTAATGGGAATGATTAGGTAATTAGAACGTATCAATTGATACGCTTTTTGTTTTATACAATATAAAAAAGAAGATATATATGTTAAATGGAATGCGCGTAAACTTCAAGGGCGTGGGTATAAAAATTGTTTTGTTTGTTATTATTTTATCTTTTGCGCTTGCGGGAGGCGGTGGATTTTTAATACATAGAGGTGATCCTGCTGCCGTGACTGTAAATGGTACTGAAATTTCTAAAAAAAGTTTTGATCAAGCCTATAGAAATGAACGCACGAGATTACAAAAGCAATATGCTGATCAATTTGAACTACTTTCTTCTAATCCTAATTTCTCTAAACAACTTCGATCAGAAGTAATGCAGAATCTTATTTCTGACACCCTTCTTTCTCAAGCAATTGTAGAGATGGGGCTTGTAGTAACAGACTCTGAAATTAAAAATGAAATTCGTTCGATGAAAGATTTTCAAGTGGCTGGTAAATTTAACAATGCACGCTATCTTGCATTATTGCATCGCTCTAATTACACGCCAGATCGATTTGCGCAAAGTTTAAAGCATGATCTTGTTCGGCGTCAATTTTTACAAATTCTCTCGGATAGTGAGTTTGTTACTGATCCAGAAATCGATAACGCAAGCAGATTACAAGCTGAAACACGCCAAGCGAGTATTTTGAATATTAATTTAAGAGCTTTCAAAACGACAAAGGTGTCGGATCAAGCAATTAAAGCTTATTATGAAAAAAACAAATCACAATTTCAATCTGACCCACAAGTGAGTGTGAATTATCTTGTGTTAGATAGTGCTACGCTTGACAATAACAAGAAGAAAATTAGTGAAAAGAGCATACAAAAATATTATGATGCGCATATTGGGAATTATCAAGTTGCCGAGCGTCGCAAAGTTGCCCAAATTTTAATAAAAGGTAATAGCGAAATATCAAAACAGAAGGCGGTTGACATTCTTAATCAACTAAAAAATGGTGCGAATTTTGGACAACTTGCAAAAGAAAAGTCAAACGATACTTTCTCTGCTAGAAATAACGGTGTAATGAATTGGTTCTCAAAAGGAGTGATGGATCCCTCGTTTGAGAAAGCTGCATTTTTACTAACGAAAGTATCGCCATTATCAGGTATTGTGAAATCAAAGTTTGGATACCATATTATTAAATTAATAGGCATTCAAAAAGAAAAAACACAGCCGATTGCACAAGTTAAATCAGAGATCATAGAGGGCATTAAAAAGGATAAAAGCATTAACACTTTTTATGATTTACAGCAAAAATTAAGTAATGTTGCTTTTGAATCTCCTGATAGTCTTGATGAATCCGCTCGAGCGATCAATGCGCAAGTGCAACATTCTAAATTTTTCACTAAACATAATGCCTCTGGTGTTCTAGCAAATAAAGCGGTTCTAAAACTTGTATTTGATCCCCATTTTAGAGTGCAAAAGATGAATTCTGATGTGCTTGAACTTGGTCATAATAAAGCGATTGTTGTACGAATAAATAAATATAAACCCAGAGAAACATTACCTTTAAGTGATGTGTCTTCTGTGATCAGCGCTCAATTACAGCAAAAGCAATCACAGGTGAAAGGAAAAGCTTTCGTGGATCAATTGATGAGTAAATTAAATAGTGGCAAATCGATAACTAATGAACTTGCTCAAAAACAATTAAAATTTTCATCTTCTCGTATTTTCAAGCGGTTTATGCAAGATCAAAATCATCAAGTCATTCAGAAAACATTTCAAATGACCAAGCCGACAGGTGAAAAGCCAGTGTATGCTTGGGTTCAAACAGATATGGGTAATTTTACTGTGATTAAATTACAAAAAGTGATGGAGACAAAAGGTAATGGGACATTAATGTCTCAAGCTGAAAGGGTATTGCTTACTTTATCGTCAGAAGCAACATACGAAGATTTTATAAATTTGTTGATGGCTAATGCTCACATAAAATATACGGTTCAGAAATAGCAACGGCAAAAGTTTTTTGTTGTTGAATTTAGAAAATAAAAAAACGTGTTTTTTTTTGTGTAGTCGCCATAATTTACGGATCTTATTTTTACTTTAACTTAATTTATGCCCCAAATAATTTTATGATTTTATAATTATCTGGGGGGTATAAAATATGACCATCAGTAAGGTAATCGCAGTATTTGCACTGGTACTCATTGCAGGTTGTCATCGTTTATTTGCAATGACAGATCATGGTGTTGATAGTCATAATTCAATTGTAAATTTTAGTACTATAAAAGCACAGTATATGGTTTAACCCACTGTTTTTAAAGATATGAAAAGAACAATCTCTCATTCAGGAGATGTTAAAATAAGCAATGATTTTAACAGTGTCTGTAATGGTATATAAGTTACAAGTTATAGGCTAAGCACGTTGTTTTTTTAAAGTGACACAGTTCACAATGGCTAATGCTCAATCTAAAATTGACATAAAAATAATAAAGTCCGTATCTGATCATCTTAAAATCGAAATACCTGCGATGTTAACCTTTTATACCAAATACCCTTTGAAATGATGGTGAAACATATGCCAGCACTAGTGGCGAAACGATTATGCACTTGGGGGTTGAATCTGCTCCAATTTACCTTGATGATTTTACGTCTTATATTAACATTGTGAGATTTTTTAAGATCGTCTAACTGTTCAGATCGAATATATGCTGGGTGTTGCAATTTGAAGTATCTAGGGTATAGTGTTTTTTTCAAGGAATGCATTGACAAGGATGTATAATGAAAGATGTATTAAATAATATGTTTAGAGCAATCAATTTTATCCGTTTATTTACGTTGAATGTCCTCTTTTTTATTATTATCATTGTGTTGGTCATGGCCTTTTATGGTAGTGAAAAGCCCATTAAAATTGCTAAAGATACAACGTTACAATTAAATTTCACAGGTGAAATTGTTGACCAAAAGCATCTTTTTGATCTATCTGCTGCGCTATCAGATCATTTAAACACTACATCATCCGAAAAAAATCAAAATCAAAATCAATATCAAATTGATGAAATATTAGAAGTTATTACTCACGCAACACACGATAACAAGATCAATTCCATTCTTTTAGATTTAAGTCACTTAACTCGCGCCAATTTAAATCAAATAGCAGATATCGGTAATGCGTTAAATAAATTTAAAGCAGCGGGTAAAAAAGTTATTGCCGTATCAGATAACTATTCACAAATACAGTATCTATTAGCGAGTTATGCAAACAAAATTTACATTGCCCCTCAGGGAATGGTCTTTTTACCAGGGTATTCTGTTTATCGCTTATATTTCAAAGAGTTATTAGATAAGCTGTTGATCACTCCGCATATATTTAAAATTGGAACCTATAAATCTTATGTGGAGCCTTATACTAGAAAATCAATGTCTCATGCAACACGTATGGCAAATTCTCACTGGCTAAATCAACTTTGGGATAATTACATTGCAAGCGTCATTGCACAGCGTTCGAGCATAAGTAACATTAACAGTTCAGCGGTCGCCCCCTCGCTTTTTCAATTATCAATTGCATTTAAAAAAGCAAAAGGAGATAGCGCGGTTTATGCGCAACAAGTTGGTTTGATAGATGAAATAGACTCTCGTTTAAAAATCATTACGCATTTAAAAAAGGAAGCTATTAAAAAAGGTAAAAAATTCACACTATTGACATATGATGCTTATCGTTCAACTTTGCCCAAGCTTTATGCTAACAAAAAATATCAAAACAAAGTTGCAGTGATCTATGCCAGTGGTGAAATTTTGTCTGGGAAGCAGCCTCCTGGGATCATTGGCGGCGAGACACTGTCCGCACTTTTACAAAAAGCGCTTGAAGATACCAATATCAAAGCTGTTGTTTTACGCATAAATTCACCAGGAGGCAGTGCATTTTCGTCTGAAAAAATACGCCAACAAATATTAGCACTCAAATCAGCACACAAAAAAGTAGTTGTTTCTATGGGGGGCTTTGCGGCATCAGGAGGCTATTGGATTGCTTCGGCTGCTGATTATATATATGCAAGTCCTACCACGTTAACGGGATCAATCGGTATATTTGGAATGTATGCAAGTGTGGACAAAGCATTAAAGAAAATTGGGATATATAATGATGGCGTTGGAACCTCGCCTCTTTCGGGGCTCAGCCTAACACGTCCACTTAATCCTGAGTTATCTAACATACTACAGATGGGCATCGACGCGGGGTATAAACGTTTTTTACAAGTGGTGGCTGATGGGCGTCATATGTCAATATCGCAAGTACAGAAAGTGGCAGAAGGTCGAGTTTGGACGGGAAAAGATGCAGTTGAATTAGGCTTAGTTGACAGGATTGGTAATTTATCAGATGCAATCAACAAAGCAGGTAATTTAGCGAAGCTTAATAATAAATTTGATGTTACTCAGATAAAGACCAAAATTTCAACAAATCAACAAATACTTAATGAACTCTTTTCCAGTACAGCTAAATACATGCCTCACAGTAATACCTCAAGCATGATAGAAATGCTTGTCAATCATCTTGGTGGTTTATATGAGCAATCTTCAATAATTTCAAGGTTTAACGATCCTAAAGGGCAGTATATATATTGTGCTATGTGTGCAATTAATTGAGCCAGACAGTTTCCTTGCTCTACGGGGCTTTAGCTCAAACACCAGCGCTGCGTTATAACATTCGAAAAGTGACTGCAATTACCTAATATTATGCCTTGATCTGATGTCCGAGCTAAAGTCTGACCAAGCATAATGAAGTATCACTGGTATAAGCAACACGATACAATTCTTATTTGTATTTATTGATTTATCGACATTATTTAATACGCATGCTTATCAGTATCTATTCCCATGTGACGCAAAAATGCTTTGTCATGCTCAAGATCGATGATCAGAACAAGGCTCAATATTAGGCATTTTTCGATTATTGCAACGCAGTCTTGGTTTTCGAGCTTGTGTCCCGCAGGGCAAGTCAACTAGTACCAAGGTACGTTGTTATAAAATCTCTATGTAGAATAACTATTTAGGAATTAAAGTCTTTATTTTAATTCGACCTTTGGTGATTAACGTAGTTAATCATCGATAGGGCAATTTTATGCCTAGCACCTTGGTACTATTTCCCTTGTCTGAATTTGCACTTTACGTTACATGGGCATAGGCGTCGTTTCCCCACCAAGTATATTTTTCACTCAAAAAGAACAACTTCCTTTTATTTTGGTTTTTCAAACTACAGCATTGCGCTTCATCCGTTCATTAATATCATTAAATTTACATTTTTTTATTTATGTAATGATCCTTACAAAAAATAATATTTGATTTAATACTGTACAAAGGGAATTTTTATTTTGTGAGATATATCCAATATTCCTTGATGTTTGGTGGTATTGTGAGCACTGTTTATTTCTAATTGAGTTTTTTTATGAATATTACTTTTGCTAATTTTAATTCTAAACAGGCTGTATTACAGCTATTACTCTCATCGTTGTTTATTAACCTCTTGTCATTGGCACTGCCGTTCACTATGTTACAAATATATGATCGAATTTTACCAAATCACAGTCATGGCACTGCGACCATTTTAGTTATCGGGGTTTCATTTGCTATTTTAATTGAGATGTTTTTACGTTATGCAAGAAGTTGGTTACTGGCATCATCAGCGTCTAATTTTGAACTGCAATCAACCATAAACGTGATTAAAAAATTGATGATCACCAAGCATTATAATTTAGATAAAATGGGTGCAGGTAGTATATTAAATAGCATTACAAGTATTTCAGCGATGCGTGATTTGTATTCAGGTCAAGCGGTTGTGTCTTTGATTGATGTTCCTTTTGTTTTGATTTTTTTAGGATTGGTCGGTTATATTGGTGGCGCGTTAGTTTTTATTCCGATTGCTGTCTGGTGTCTTGTTTTTATTTTGGTGTATTTAATTTCAAAAAAATTATTTGCAATAACTAGCACACTTGCTAATGGAGAATCTGCGTATTCTCGTCTTTTAATTGCAATATTATCGGGTCTGGGCAGCGTAAAGTCATATGCTTTTGAAGATCAATGTGTTCAAAAATATAAAAAATCAAATTATGAGCGTTTAAAATTACAAGAAGAAGTTGACTGGCTGTCAGCAAAACTACAAGAGATTATTCAAGGTGCTTCACAAGCAACAACACTTATATTGGTTTTAATTGGATCACTTGAGGTCTTAAATGGCTCTTTAACCACAGGGGGCTTAGCCGCTTGTTCAATTTTAGCAGGCAGGGCTATCGCTCCATTAAGCGCTATTGTTAATTTGCGTGCGCGTTATGTTTCAGCGAAAAGTGCAATGAAAATTGTTTCTTTATCAACGGATGCGGCAGAAGAGGTGTTTTTAGCTAATAAAGTGTACGGCGAAAAACTACCATTAGGACCGATTCGTTTTGAGAAGGTATCCTATGAAACTAACAGTTCGCAAATTAATGATCTTAATTTTGAAATACAACCTGGACAGTTGGTTAGTATCAAGTCCAATTCAGTAGCAGATGCAAATTTAATCCTGAGTAGTGTTGCGCAGTTTCATGAGGTAGATGACGGCTGTATTTACATTGATGATGTCGCACTCGATGATCATGAAAGGGATGAGTTTAAGCAATCAGTTATATATCTTTCTGGCTGGCCTAAAATTTTTTCGGGAACCGTGCTTGAGAATATGACCATGTTCCGTTCTGATTTGGAAGCGGCAGCAATGACACTGTCAACAGCACTTGGTTTGGATGAAAGCATTGCTCGTTTACCTGCGGGGTATTCTACAAAGGTCACACAAAGTGGTGGGCATATATTAAATGTAGGCACCGTAAAGTTAATTGGCTTGATCAGGGGGATTGTGCAGGCGCCTTCAATTTTACTGTTAAGTGAGCCAATGATATCACTGGATATTAGTGCGCAAGGGAAGCTAGTGGAAGTCATTAAATCACTTAAAGGAAAAATGACGATCATTATGGTGGATCAATTCAAAGCTTTAGACGATCTTGTTGATTTAGAAATTCCTATCAACAGAAAAAGTAATCTATACAGTGTTGAATCAGAAGGAGATAAATAAATGAGCGACTTACCCATTGGATTAAATAATACATTAATCTCATTATTACAATCGTTAGGTTTATTTTCTCAGGCGACCAACATAAAAGAAACCCCTTTTAATCATAATATGACCTCTGTTGATCTTGTAGAAGCACTCAGCAAATTTGATTTGAAATTTTCAGTCTTGACAAAAAATGAAGCTAAACTTGATAAAATAATTTATCCCTTTGTGGTGATGGATGAGCAAGAGGGCGCTTATATTGTCAGGAGAAAAAGTAATTCTTTTGAAAAGTTAATGGAAGATAAAAAATGGGAGGGTTTCTCACTCACGGGTTTGACTGAAAATGAATATCTGATAACTATAGACTCTATTCCCATGAACAAAAAGAAAGGCAGTGTGTTTGCCTCTTTATTGGCTAAACGTAAGAAATGGTTGCAGCCAGTTTTTTGGCTCTCTTTGCTGTCGAGTTTGGCAGGACTTTCTGTACCGCTTTTTACCATGGTCGTCTATAACAAGGTTATTGGGGGGCAAACTGCGGATATATTACCTGGTATTGCGTTTGGGGGCGCTATTGCTTTAGTTATTCTCGTTGGGAGTCGCTTATTAAGGGCAAAAGTGGTTGGTCAACAAAGTACTCATCAAGCAAGAGATATGTCTAGCCTTAGTTTTCATCAATTAATTAATATGCCATTTAATGTGTTGTCGCGCGTCAGCATGGCAAGCCATCTTGCACGAATTCGCAATGCTGAAAAAATAAGAACCTTATTATCTGGGCATGGTGGGGCAGGGCTTATCGATTTACCTTTTACCTTGATTGTATTTTTTGTGATCATGGCGATCAGTGGTTGGTTGGTGCTTGTGCCGATTTTAATGTTATCACTATATTATTTGATAATGATGGCAATTGATAAATACGTTCAAGCGGCAATGCCAACGATCAGTATTGAATATCAAGATACATTAAATGAGCTGTCCGAAAAAATTATTCATTTAAAAAGCAGTGGCTACACTGAAACATGGATGAATAACCTGTTTAGATTGAGCCTAGAAAATACTCGTCAAAATTTTATTTATGCTAAACGAAATGGATTAAATGCTGCTGTGTCGCAAGGCTTAAGTATGCTAACAACGCTTGCCACGGTTTTTGCGGGTATATTTTTGGTACTAAACGAATCAATAAGCCAAGGTGCATTAATCGCGTGTGTCATGTTAATTGGACGCATAACGGGACCGGCGCAACTCGCATTTATGTCTCGTCACAAATTAAAAATGATGAAAATGTCTATTAACCAGTTTGACAGGTTTATGGACGCAGCAACAGAGCAATCATCGAGTCGTCTAAAACAAATAGACGCATCAATCCCGCCAACTCTTTCATTTTCACAAGTGACATTACGTTATTCTGCAGATGTTGAGCCAGCACTCGTGGGTGTTAGTGGTGAAATATCTGCAGGTGAGTTGGTTGCTGTGATAGGGCCAAGTGGCTCAGGGAAATCTTCTTTATTAATGACTGCAATGAGTGTTATTGAGCCTCAAGGAGGTGTTATTTTTCTAAATGGTGTCAATATTAATCAATATGATCCAGAATCATTACGTAAATTTGTTGCTTTTAGCTCTGCAGAGGCAAGTATCTTATCTGGCACTTTACGGGATAACTTAGTGCTCTATGATTCAGATGCCACTGATGATGAAATAAGAGAAGCGTTGAGAGCCGCTGGGGGCTGTATATTATTAAAGGCTCTTGATGATGATTTAGACCGTGAGTTATTTGTCAATGGTAAAACTATTTTAACCGCACTTGAAGGCAATTATGTCACATTAGCAAGAGCAATACTTAAAAAATCTAAATTCATGATTTTAGATGATCCGATTAATAACCATAATGAGAAAGCTAAAGCTGTTTTTATTGACCTGCTACAAAATTTAAAAGGCAGCTCAACGGTGCTTTATGTCACACATGATCCTGATCTTATTAAGCAAGCAGATAAACTTATTATTTTAGATAAGGGCGCTGTTACATATTTTGGAACGCCTACTGTAGAACAAAATTAAAAATAACACCTAAGGAGTACTTTGAATGAATGATCGTGACTTAGCCAATAAAAATTGGCCTGAATATGAATTTACAGATGTTATTGAGGCACCCATTGAACGAAAGTTATTAAGAAACATCACATTTTTTATTGTGGCAAGTATTGCAGTATTAATTTTGTGGTCTATTTTTACAAGGGTTGAGGAAGTTGCCAAAGCAATGGGTAATGTTATCCCACTTGGACATCGGCAGATAATACAAAGTAAATTAGGGGGAACCATTGAATCCGTGTTAGTTCAAGAGGGAGATACGGTTAAAAAAGGGCAAGTGTTAGTGCATTTTATATCAACGAATAGTCGCAGTGAAGTTAATGGATTAAAAAGTGAGCAAGCTGATTTATTGTTGCAAATAGAGCGCCTATCAGCTTTTATTAATCACAGAAGACCTGATTTTCATCGCTTTGAAGCAAAATACCCTCAGTTGGTCATTCAAAATCATCGTTCGCTTGATGATATGAACAGAGAGTATGACGCAATAAAAAAATCATCACTTAGTGAGATTGCTAAAGTTAAAGCGGAATTAAAATCAGTTCAACATGTAATACCAACGTTGAGAAGGCAAGTTAATTCATCGAAAAAAACAGTTGATATGATGGATAAATTAGTTAAAACAGGTGCAGTGTCTAAAATAAAACGCTTAGAAGAAATTCAAAAAAATGCCTTACATGTCCGTGAGCTTGAACAAATGCGCGGTAAGAAATATGTATTGTTAGAAACATTTAATAATTTGAATGATCAATACAAGCAAAAAGAGGCGTCATTACTTAAAGTGATTGGTCAAGAACAAACTGATACACAAGCTGAGTTGTTAAAAGTACAATCTCGCCTTGTTGGATCAAATTCAACCATGTCACAAAATACTATTATATCACCTGTTGATGGTCTTGTGCAGTCGATTCCGAGTACAAGTGCGGGGAGCGTTATTCTTCAAGGTGGAACGGTTGCGGTGATAGTGCCAACGACGAAAACAGCTTTATTAGAGGCTAAAATAACTCCGCGTGATATTGGATTTGTGACCCTAGGCGAGTCTGCAAAAGTTAAAGTTGATGCGTTTGATTATAGCCGTTATGGCGCATTAAATGGCATCGTAAAAAGAATATCACCCACCACAGAGACTGATGAACATGGTGCCGTTTTTTATAAGGTTGCCATTTCAATAGCTAAGCCATATTTTGGAAATGATCCAACTAAATTTAATCTTATTCCAGGAATGACGGGTGAAGCAGATATCGTCACTGGAGAAAAAACTGTTTTTCAATATTTATGGAAGCCTGTTTTTACTAACATAGCTAATGCATTTGGTGAGAGGTGATATCATGGTAGATAATTTTGTTAAATCGAAGGGTAAGCAAGATAAACTTACAAAATTGCAGGAAAAAAAAGCTGAATTAGCAAGCAAGAAATTAGCTAAGCAAGTCGCCGCTTTAAAAATAAAAGAGCTAAGAGAAGGTCTTAAAAATCAAGTGCTCATGAATGACGATGTCGCTACGGCTCCAGGGCAAGGTGGTATGGTTGCACAGCATACGCCTACGGCAGAAGATCCATCACTTGTTGTGACACCAGATCAATTAGCAAGTGGTATATCCGCTGTCGCAGCAGCTCCTGGCATTACAAATGATGCAACGGTAGTTGCTGCTCCGCCTGATGATGTTGCGCCGACTGACGCTGCCATTGCGGCTGGGCGGGTTGGCCAAGGTGGAGGCCTAAGAACTGCATCACATAATGCATGGCAAAATGTTGTTACAGGTGAAGGGCATCAAATCTCAGGGCAGCAAGTAACAGGCACCATACCGCCTTCAACAGGTTTTCAAAATCCACCACAACAACCAGGAATTACACCACAGCAACCTGGAATTGCACCAACGCAACCTGGAATTGCGCCTGCGCAAACCGCAACGGCGCTTGTCGATACCATCCCGCCAACGATTAGCATTGACGCGATCAGTACCGATAATGTTATCAATGCCCAAGAGCATGGGCAACCACTGGTTATCACAGGTAAAACAGATGCTGAGAATACCGAGACAGCGGTAGTTACTATCAATGGCACTGACTATAAAGGCGCAATCACTAATGGCGTATTCACGGCAACTGTGCCTGCAACGGCTGTGGGTAAATTTACTGATGGGCAGCATCTTAATGTTACTGCCAATGTTACCGATCATGCGGGCAACCCTTCAACACCTGCGCATATGCTTGTTACTGTTGATACCTCTGCGACCATTAGCATCGATGCTATTTCAGGTGATAATGTTATTAACGCCACTGAGCACCAACAGCCGTTGCCAATTTCTGGTACAGTAGCAGGCGTTGAAGATGGCCAAGTGGTCACCGTAACGCTTAATGGGCATAATTATGACGCAGTAGTAAGTGGCGGCAAATGGATAACAACACACCCTGTACCAGCTACTGACGTTAAAGCGCTGGCA
>JAGLDN010000057.1 GCA_023145575.1 Psychromonas sp. | reverse complement strand
AGTGAGCATTAGTCGGGGCATGCTGATCTCGTTGTATTTGTTTTTGGCGAAGTGAATTATACGAGATAATCTTTCTTCACTGCACACTATTTAAACAAAGATCAACAGGCCCTAGCACCAATCAACAAATTCATATAATATCTGATTAAAACAACTAGTTAAGAATTGAAATCTTTGTTTTCACTCGACCTTTGATGATCAACGTAGTTAATAATCGACAGTACAACTTTATGCCTAGCTACTTGCCACAATTTGCCGATCTGACGTTGCAAAATGAAGTACCATGGGTATATGTAAAATTGTTTTGATTGGACGACTCATTTATAAAACGAGTGTTCACCACTTTGATGCTCCGTGATGTCTCGTATAGCGCCAAGTTCACCTGAAAATTCCTCTAGGAGCTCTTTTTCTATACCATCTTTTAATGTTAAATCAACTTGAGAACACCCATTACAACCACCTCCAAATTCAATAATTGCAACGTTATCATCTGTAATTTCAATCAACTTAATGAAACCTCCATGACTTGCTAGTTGCGGATTTACTTGCGCCTGAATAATGTATTCAACGCGTTCAAAAAGAGGCGCATCATCACTTACTTTACGCATCTTGGCATTTGGCGCCTTCAGGGTCAGTTGTGTTCCTGTTTCTTCTTCAACTAAATCGATAAAGGCATCTTTAAGAAAAGGAAGGCTTATCTCGTCAACTAATGCATCAAATCCATTGTAATTAAAACGTGTATCAGAGTTTTCAACAGCATCACTCGGACAATAAGATACTCCACATTCAGCTTTTGGCGTGCCTGGGTTAATAACAAAAACTCGGATAGCAGTGCCTTCATTTTGGGGTTCAAGTAGTTTTTTAAAGTGTGTTTGCGCACTTGCCGTGATATCAATCATTTAAATTATAACCTTTTTAAGCTTTACGTCACAAGGTGACATTATACCCATTATTATTTAGTAGGATAGTAAAAGGTGTAATTATTTTATACGTATGATACATAAAGATGAAACATAAGGCACGAACTAGATGATAAGAATAAGGCGCAACATGTCATCTATCAATGGTTTGCGGAGGTTGTAATTTGTCGATATAATTAACAAGAAAATGTTAATTATAAAATGGTTATTAGCTTTCCGACTGTTATATTGCAGAGCTGACTCTTGATTCTTGCTGACGTTGTATTTCGAAGTGAAATACTAATATGTTAAAGGGAGGGTATACCATCCTTTAATATATTACGACTTGATTTGTCTAATTAATTATACCTATTTAACCGATTTGGAAGATCTGTCATAAGGCTTTTGATACTTAGCATATCTTTTCTGAAGCATTTCAGGGCGGCCATATTGGTCAAGAGCCCCCTGCTTATCACCCATTCTTAGCACTTTAGTCATCGTATCAATAATTTTTATTTCCGAAATTTGAAAGATATCAGGCACCATGGTTCCAATGTTAAAGTTTTTATTGGCGTCCTTTATCCCCGTAACATCTTTATAGACACGGACAGCCCAGTCTGTCATACCATATCCAGAATATATTTCACCAAGAGCTTTTCCACTATTAAATAAGTCAGCAACATACTGAGATTGTGGTGCGAACATAACTTTTCTGTTGATAATATTTAAATCGGTATGAACTTCTATCGATCCTTTATCAATTACTTTATCGAATGTAATATCCGCAGTGAACTTCGCTGACATAGCCGGCCCGATGATTGAACACATATCTCCACCGGGATCAGAATCACGATATAAAATAAAAACTACTTCGACATTATTAGAATAAAAATGATAATTTTTTATATAATGATAACCTTTTGGATAACCTCTTATACCTGCTGATTGCGTACATTGAGTAATCCAAGTACCGAGAAGATCCGTCTCTTCATCGCTTTGATTTTGCGTTGACTTTTTAAGACTGTTAGTCCCTTTACAAACAGTTAACATAAAGACCTCCTAACAAAATAAGCCGAGTTATATTTTTTTTGTTTCATAATATATTCACTCATACGAATAATCTATTTGATACTCATATTACCACAAGGCATAACATTAACAAGGAACTATATTCGAACTATCAACGATTAGCTATGCTAATAGTTTGACAGTATAATTAACGAAAAATGTTAATTATCATATACTTATTTTCTTTTTGAATGTTGAAACCACTCACTTGTATCGAGCATTGTTGGCTTTACGCCTTTACGACACATTAGTATATCTCCTGAGTTCGGGTTGAGTTATAATCAAATTCTCACCAATTAACATGTTTTAATTAAGTGGATAAATGAAAAATGTTATCTCCATGCTTTCCATGCGTTAATTAGACCGTTCGTTGAACTATCATGCGCATCAACCTTGTCTTCATTATTTAGAGTGGGTAAAATTTTCCCAGCGAGTTGTTTGCCTAGCTCAACTCCCCACTGATCAAAGCTATAAATGTTCCAAATAATGCCCTGTGCAAAGATTTTTTGTTCGTACATCGCGATTAACTGTCCGAGTGTTTTAGGGGTTATTTTTTTCACTAAAATAGCATTCGTTGGTTTATTACCCTCAAAAACCTTAAAGGCCGCTAATTTAGCTACTTCGTCACCTGATTTACCAGCAGCCGCAAACTCAGCTTCAACTTGTTTTCTTGTTTTACCGAATGCTAATGCTTGTGTTTGTGCAAAAAAATTAGAAAGTAATTTAGGGTGATGATCACCGACCGGGTTATGACTTACTGCAGGCGCAATAAAATCACATGGCACTAATTTAGTGCCTTGGTGAATTAATTGATAAAACGCATGTTGACCATTTGTCCCTGGCTCGCCCCAAATAATGGGTCCCGTTTGATAAGTAACTGCATGGCCGTTACGATCAACATTTTTACCGTTTGATTCCATATTACCTTGTTGGAAGTATGCGGAGAAACGATGCATATATTGATCATAAGGTAAAATCGCTTCTGAAGCTGTGCCATAAAAGTTGTTATACCAAATACCAATAAGCGCTAAAATAACGGGGATGTTATCTTCAAATTCCGTTTCTGCAAAATGTTGATCCATCTCATGTGCGCCTTCAAGAAATGCTTGATAGTTATCGTAACCTATTGTCAAGGCGATAGATAAACCAATGGCAGACCAGATAGAATAACGTCCACCTACCCAATCCCAAAACTCAAACATATTATCAACATCAATACCAAATTTTGCAACTGATATTGAATTGGTTGATAATGCGGCAAAATGCTTTGCAATGTGCACTTCATCTTGTGCAAAATTCATAAACCAGTCCCGTGCACTGTAGGCATTTGTCATGGTTTCTTGCGTTGTAAATGTTTTTGAGGCGATTAAAAATAGTGTTGTTTCTGCATCAATTTTTGCGAGTGTTTCAACGATATGTGTTCCATCTACATTTGATACAAAGTGCGTTGCAATACCTTTGATCGCGTAAGCACCTAATGCTTGAGTCACCATATAAGGGCCAAGATCTGACCCCCCGATACCGATATTAACTATATCAGTAATGCGTTTTCCTGTGTAGCCTTTCCAGTCACCAGAATGTATCTGTCTACAAAATGCTTTCATTTGATCTTGTACTTTGTTGATAGCAGGCATAACATCTTCGCCATTGACCATGACTGGTTTATTACTTCGATTGCGTAATGCCGAATGCAATACTGCACGGCCCTCCGTTACGTTAATAGCTTCTCCTAAAAACTGAGCTTGGATAGCTGTTTTCAATTCAGTTTCATCAGCTAGCTTGATCAGTGATTTAAAAATATCATTGGTAATTAAATTTTTAGAAAAATCAACTAAGAAGTCATCATTAAATTGACGAGAATACTCTTTAAAACGATTACTATTTTGTGCGAAAAGATCTACCATTTGCATGTCAGCATTTTTATCAAACAGTAATTGTAATTCAGACCATGCTTGTGTTTGTGTTGGATTAATATTTTTTAGCATATTGAGTCCCAGAAAGTAGATGATAAGGTAATTGATCGGCAGATAAAAAAAAACTTTCCACGATCCTCAGTAGAGATCATCTTGATCAAAAATTATACGTTAACATAAATACGATTATTTTTATATTTATTGAGTAGATACTATCGCTATGTTACTGCAAAATGTTACATCATGCACAACCATCTGCCTCTCTAAGATTAGCCTTCATAATTGTTGATAGACCGAATTAACGCGGAGATCATATTTCTTTGATGATTACTCCCTTTTAGATTTTTTAACGCAAGACTGGCATTTTTTCAGAATAAATCGAATTCGCCCCAACGAGCATGACTACTTTCATTAATTGGAAAGTTATAAAATCTCATAAAGAAATAGACTATTAATGAATTATAGTCTTTATTATAATTCCACTAGCAGATGATTTACGTAGTTATACCCATCTGACGCAAAAATGCTTTGTCAGGCTCAATCTCAATAATCAGAACAAGGCACAATATTAGGTAATTGTTGTTCACTTTTCGATTATTGTAACGCAGTCTTGATTTTCGATCTTGTGCCCCGCAGGGCAAGACAACTAGTACCAAGGCGCGTTGTTATAAAATCTCTATGTAGAATAACTATTTAGGAATTAAAGTCTTT
>JAGLDN010000056.1 GCA_023145575.1 Psychromonas sp. | reverse complement strand
ATATCGACTTAGAATAACTAGTTAAGAATTATAGTCTTTATTTTAATTCTTAGATTCAATTATCAAGTGCATAGCTTAAATTAGTTGGAAAAGTAGCCAGTTGAGTATATCTTTACTACTTTTCCTCCGACAATAGATGCAAATAATGCAAGAGTATACACAACTGACTGAGGCACTAAGATATCAACTTTTATACCCATCACAACTGAAGATGAACTTGAGGTTTAAATCTACCATTCGACCTTTGATGATTAACGTAGTGAATCATCTCAGAGGGCAATTTTATGCCTAGTAGCTTGGCTCTATTTGCCTTGCGATCTTTGCTTTTTTTTAAGTATCATGGGTATATATCTCAAACTTTTTGCAATTTACTTGTATTTAAGCTCCTTTTTAAATCATAAATTGTTATAATTATTTCTTTTGTAAGAAGAAAGCCTAATGAATAACGTTTTAGAAAATACAACCCATTTTGGTTTTAAAACAGTTGAAAAAGATAAAAAAATAGACCTTGTAGCTGATGTGTTTCACTCTGTTGCAACAAAATATGATGTAATGAATGACGTTTTATCATTAGGGCTTCACCGCCTTTGGAAACGTTTTACAATTAATTGTTCTGGCATTAGACAAGGGCAAAATGTATTGGATTTGGCTGGTGGTACAGGTGATCTAGCGGCTAGGTTTTCACATGTTGTTGGCAAAACAGGGCAAGTGATTTTAGCCGATATTAATGACTCAATGCTCAAGGTTGGTCGTAGCAAATTACGCGATTTAGGTATTCATGGCAATATTCATTACGTTCAAGCGAATGCTGAAGAACTTCCTTTTCCTGATGATCACTTCGATCTAGTCACCATTTCTTTTGGTTTACGCAATGTGACAGATAAAGACAAAGCACTGGCATCAATGTTTCGCGTTTTAAAGCCTGGAGGACGTTTATTGGTATTAGAATTTTCTAAACCCATTTATAAAATATTTTCTGATTGCTATGACTTTTATTCCTTCAATATTTTACCTAAACTTGGAAAGATCATTGCCAATGATAGTGAAAGCTATCAATATCTTGTCGAAAGTATCCGCATGCATCCTGATCAAAATACGCTTGAGAATATGATGAAACATGCGGGTTTTGAAGGGACTCAATACTTTAATTTAGCGGCTGGCATTGTTGCTTTGCACCGTGGTTACAAATATTAAGTAGAAAAAATAATGTCCTTAGATAACTTAGCCTGCGCCTTCTTTGAAATGAGTCTTAACAAGCTACAACAGCTAGATCTAAGCAGCAAAACAAAGCGTAAGCAGCTAGAAAATAAAATCATTGGCATTGTATTAAAAGAGCTAAATAAACCACTTTATTTTGTGATTTCAATGAATAAAATTGACATTTTAAGTCAATTTCAAGGTCAATGTGATTGCTTAATACACGTGAGTCTCCATGCAATTAGCGAACTAAAAAATAATAACCAATTCACTACGCTGATTAAAAATGGCCAATTAGACATTGAGGGAGACATTGAAATTGCACAACAATTTGCACAACTCATGACTAAAATTGATATTGACTATGAAGAGCATTTATCTCACCTAATCGGCGATATATTCGCACATCAGCTTTGTCGTTTTTTCGCCTCAGTGTATAAATACCAACGCAAGAAACTTACTCATCTTAGCAATCATAGCGCCAACCTGATAACGGATGAGTTAAAAATTGCCCCAAGTAGGATTGAGGTTGCTCATTTTTGTGAGCAAGTTGAGGATCTTAATGATCATTTACTACAGATTGATTCAAGCATTCAAAAAATAATTAAAAAATATGATTAAATTCAAAGAGTTAGCACGCCTGTATCGCATTAACAAAACCTTCGTTGAATACGGTTTGATCGAGTTAATTCCCAATAATTATTCGCCTACTAGCTATTATTTCATGCGTGTATGCTTGTTCTGGATTCATGCCAAACATAAAGATAAAGATCTTGCTACGCGACTACGACTAGCATTAGAGTCTCTTGGTACTATTTACATTAAATTAGGTCAAATGCTTTCTACTCGTCGCGATATTTTACCGCAAGCATTTGCCGATCAACTTGCTTATTTACAAGATAATGTACAGCCTTTTTGTGGGGAAATAGCGGTCAAGCTAATAGAAAAGGCATTAAAATGCCCTATTGACAGCCTTTTTTTAAATTTTGAAAAAAAAGCGCTTGCTTCTGCATCCGTCGCACAAGTACATACCGCAACATTAATTAAAGATAATCGAGAAGTTGTTATCAAGGTGATCCGTCCTAATATAGAAAAGACCATTGCAACTGACTTAGAATTAATGAAATGGATAGCATCGTTAATACAACGTTTTTTCAAAGAGGCTGATCGGCTACGGCCAGTTGAAGTAGTTTTTGAATATGAAAAAACCATTATCGATGAGTTAGATCTCATGCGAGAAGGAGCAAATGCAATTCAGCTTCGTCGTAATTTCATGGGCTCTAAATTGCTTTATGTTCCTGAAATATATTCAGATTATTGTACGAAAAAGGTATTAGTGATGGAGCGTATTTATGGTATTCCTGTTTCTGATATAACAGCACTTGAAGCACAAGGAACCAATTTAAAATTACTGGCAGAGCGCGGTGTTGAATCCTTTTTTACACAAGTTTTCCGCGATAGTTTTTTTCATGCTGATATGCATCCAGGCA
Source organism: Psychromonas sp. (assembly GCA_023145575.1). Classification (GTDB taxonomy): domain Bacteria; phylum Pseudomonadota; class Gammaproteobacteria; order Enterobacterales; family Psychromonadaceae; genus Psychromonas. The sequence goes on along the minus strand of JAGLDN010000056.1, from coordinate 5,623 downwards.
ATGTTTTTGTATCCTATGAACACCCCGACGATCCACTTTGGATAGGCATTGATTGTGGGATTGTAGGCACCTTGAATAATGAAGATAAACGCTACCTAGCTGAAAATTTTTTAGCCTTTTTCAACCGAGATTATCGACAAGTAGCTCAATTACACGTTGATTCTGGTTGGGTACCTGAAAATACACCAGTTGAAGAGTTTGAATTTGCTATTCGTACTGTTTGCGAGCCTATTTTTGAAAAACCACTATCGGAAATATCATTTGCAACGGTACTTATCAATTTATTTAATACTGCTCACCGTTACAATATGAAAGTGCAACCTCAACTCGTATTATTACAAAAAACATTATTTTATATTGAAGGGCTAGGTCGTCAATTATATCCCCAACTGGATTTATGGGATACCGCAAAACCATTTTTAGAAAAATGGATGAATGAGCAAATTAGCCCGAAAAAATTATTCAATGCAATAAAAAATAAAGCACCTTTTTGGCTTGAAAAACTGCCCGATCTACCTGAACTAATTTATAACAATCTAGTAAACAGTAAACAGCAACAAAAACAGATGTTATTATTGACGCAATCACTTAAACAACATCAAAAAAATTACAGTAAAATTATATTTTATATTGCAGCAGGCATGACCACAAGTATCGTGAGTTGTTTACTTTATTTTCAACGCGAAGTTGGTTTATCTGTTCTAACGGGTGTTATTAGCCTATTTACTTGGCTAGGTGCTTGGCTCAATAGTGGTTTTTTGTTATAAAATATTATAGAACATTAATTTAAATTAAAGGGAGTTATTATGGGCGGAATTAGTATTTGGCAGTTAGGAATTATTGCTATTATTGTTGTTTTATTATTTGGCACTAAAAAACTACGTGGTATAGGCGAAGATTTAGGTGGCGCAATTAAAGGTTTTAAAAAAGCTATGAAGGAAGAAGATAAATCACTAAATCGACACGATGAAACAAAAGATGCCACATTTTCATCAGAAAAAAAAACATCTGAAACAGTTGAAGAAAAAAAGTAAAGTGCAATGATTTTAACTAAAATAATTTTCCATGCAATGCCATTTTCATCTGTTTTTATTTAGTCGCACGTTACTTTAAAATGTATTGCATCTTAGCTAAGCCTAGCAAAACATTTTTATGTCACATGAGTATAAAATTGGTTCACTTGGTATTGCTCGTTCATTAAAAAGGCTAACGCATGTTCGATATTGGTTTTTGGGAAATAGCACTCATTTTTGTTATTGCTCTAGTTGTCCTTGGCCCAGAACGATTACCTGCTGCTATCCGAAGCGTTATAAAATGGATAAATGCGGCAAAATCACTAGCAAACTCCATAAAAAAAGAAATTAACCAAGAATTAAAAATTCAAGAAATGAATGAAAACATGATCAAAGCAACTAAAAAAGGATTGACTGACCTGGATCCTGATTTGCAAAAGTCAGTCGATGAAATGAAACAGGCAGCTCAAGAATTGACTCATCCCTACAAAAAAGATATTGCACAGACTAAAGAAGAAATCCATCACAAAGAAACAATAGCAGAGCAGGAAAAATCCTCTCAAGGCAAGGAATAATGAGTACTGAAAAGGAAGGATCTAGCAATGACGTTCCACCGAACAGCGAACATCATATCCAACAAGGGTTACCACTGATTAGTCATCTGTTAGAATTACGAACTCGCTTATTACGTGTGATCATCGTGGTTGTCATTGTCTTTTTGAGCATAGTCTATTTTTCAAATAATATTTACCATTACATCGCGATTCCACTGACAAGTCAATTACCAAAAGGCTCGAGCATGATTGCGACAGGCGTGGCAACACCTTTTTTTACACCAATCAAACTGACTATGGTGTTGTCTATTTTCATTAGTATCCCAATGATTTTACATCAAGTATGGGCCTTTATAGCACCTGGCTTATATAAGCATGAGCGTAAACTCATTGCTCCGCTTGTGATAAGTAGCGCCTTTCTTTTTTATGCGGGTATGACGTTTGCTTATTATGTTGTTTTTCCACTGGTCTTTAGCTTTTTCACCAAAACAGCACCTGAAGGTGTTACCATTGCGACTGACATCAGTAGTTATTTAGATTTTATTCTTAAGTTGCTTTTTGCTTTTGGGTTGGCATTTGAAATTCCTATTGCGACACTTGTGATATGCTGGACGGGGATAACAACAGCTGAAAAATTAAAGGCGAAACGTCCTTATATCATTGTTTCAGCTTTTGTAATTGGTATGTTACTTACACCTCCTGATGTCATTTCTCAAACATTACTCGCTGTTCCTATGCTTATTTTATTTGAACTAGGCTTATTATTTGCTCGTTTTTATGTACCAAAAAACGATGAAAATAAACAAGATAAAACCTAGATCATGATTGATATTTGCATTAATTTAACAAACAAGCGTTTTAATAAAGATCGCCAAATCGTTATCAACGCAGCCAAGCAGGCAGGTGTCAAAGGTCTTATTATTACCAGCACTAACCTACAAGAAAGTGAAAAAGCCATTGCGCTTACTCACTCTGATCCAAACTACCTTCATTGTACAGTCGGCATACATCCTCACGATGCCAAAACCTTTGACGATAAAAGTTTACAAAAATTGCGACAAATGGCACAGGATCCACAAGTAAAAGCCATTGGCGAATGTGGACTGGATTTTAATCGCAATTTTTCAACGGCTCACGATCAAGAATATGCTTTTATTGGACAACTTGAGTTGGCAGTCGAATTACAACTGCCTGTTTTTATGCATGAGCGTGATGCAAGTAAGCGATTAATCAGTTTGTTGAAGCCTTATTTAACACAATTATCTAATGTTGTTTTACACTGCTTCACAGGCTCTAAATCTGAATTAAATCACTACATTGAACTGGGATTACACATAGGTATTACTGGGTGGATCTGTGATGAACGGCGAGGAAAAGCGTTATTAGAAATAGTAAAGTGGATCCCGGATGATCGTTTAATGATAGAAACTGATGCGCCTTATTTATTACCGCGCAATATGCATGAAAAACCGAAATCAAGTCGGAATGAGCCTAAATATCTACCTTATATTGCACAAACCATTGCAAATGCCAGAGGCCAATCCGTTAATGAATTGATAATCAATAGCACACGAAATAGTGCATTATTTTTCGATCTTTAACGACTAATCTCAAGTTTCTTTACATTTTTTTATTAATTTTCAGCTTGATTATCAAAGCAAGGCGTAAAAATAAAGCAGAGAGAGTTTTTGTAAACAAAAACAATAAGCATTAATGGATTTATGTCCGTTATCTTTGAGAATGAATATCATTGAGAAACTGCTTGCATTTATTTTAAAAAACAATCTGTAGTAAGTAAGGCAAATATTATTAACATACTTAAAATAAATAATACTTGAATCACAAAACAAACTGTCCAGTAATAAGCGATCTTGTAATCTATGAAAAGCTATTTTTTCGTCCGCAGAAGGTTGGTGATTGCACAGGCGCTAATAAAACACAAAAGTTGTATCATTCGCCATATTAAAGCGTATGCATCAACTCAAAAACAACATCAAATAATGGTGGTTTAAAAAGATACTTAATTCATGAGCTAACATTAACGGTCATACAAGCGCTTAACGAAATCACTTATTATCCGATAGGTTAAAATTGCCAGTTTATAGCCAAGTTATTTCAAAATGTAGCAATCGTTGTACTATTTTATTAGGGCTAACCATTAAAATCTAAATATCTTTTCATTGAACTACCAACAAACGATTGCACAGCTATTGTTGAGGGATCGTAAACTGCACCTTACAAAAAGATCTAACCTGACGACTCAATAAAGCACTTAAATTGATAACGGGTATATTATTCTAACTGAGTAACATCAGTCAGGTTTTGCCATCTCAGGTTATAAAGACTTATATTGGTACGATCATTACGCTTTCCCTTTATAATAGCAATAACCAGCTGACATAATTTGGCCTAAACTCCATAATATTTTAATACCTGATTAAATTAATAAAATTCCATTGCACCCTGTCTGTTCATTAAACAATTGGTCAAATATAATTTCATACAATGCAAATATTATGTTACCCCATTTATGATTAGAGTTAAGCCCTCGCCGTATAGTGGTTTAATAGCCACTTAAATGAAAATAGGCAAAGAAAAATAACGAAGAGAAAACTGCTAATTGGAGGATAGTTGTTGAAGATGCAAGTCAGATGATAGCCAATGAAAATAGCGCACGCCAGATGCTTAACATTAACGGGACTGTACAACACAGTTCTATAGAGTTTTATATTGTCTAAACATTAACTGCTGAGTTAACGCATGATTTTAAAACGAACATTCAACACGCGTTAGTTGACGTTATCAACCAGGTACAGCTACAGAGAAAAAAGACGATATTAAAACATTAGGTGACTTAAAAAATAAAACTGTGAAGGAAAAACACAGGGATCTCCTATTTTTTATACAACCTGCCGTTGGCGGCACTGGAATTTATTTAAATCATATAGTACCTAAATTAAAAGATAGAAAATTATTATATTTAATAACCAAATACCGTGAAGACGGTCTCAGAAATCATAATGTTCAAAATTATTACTTTCGAATCACTGGTATATCAATATCTTAGATATATTAAGAAATACAGCCTGTCGGCTCTTATGAATTACTTGGTTGGAGATTTGCTGGTGTATTAACGCTTGAAATAGCACGTCAATTGGAAAATAATGGTAATGATATTCCAAAAATAATTTTAATAGATCCTTATTTTAATGATAAAAAAGCAATCAATGATCTATACCCATGTGAAGCAAAAATTAAACATTAGGACCAAATTAGATAAACACAATGACGCACAACATGTGACCTAAGGATCATCATCTCCGCTAATCATTCGTCTGTAAAATTAACAGAAAGATGTTAATTCTGTTATGGTTGATCCATTTTCGATTGCAGAGCACAAGGCTGCATTGTAATCGGCCATTATCCTTATCTCTGTTGGAATTTGCTCTTTAAGCGTATCTTGAAAAAAATGGGACTATTTTCTTCCATATTTTATTCTGGGTAGCGTCAGCTCCTTGGTTTGGGTTATCGACGCCATTATTTGATAAACCCAGCCTTGTGTATTCTTTACAACCATAATTGTTGAGAGTGAGATGCTTGATTGTCATTGAATACTACGATCTACCTTTCTTTTCACCCATAACGGCAATAAACTAACCCATTAGACTATTGACATAGAAGAAGATAAACAAGCAAATTCCTTCGTTAAAAATTTTGATTTTAACCCTTTTTTTAAAAGTATCGTTATGCTATCGTCTTTTTTTAAAATCAATTTTTATAGTCTATTTGATAATTTTCTTTAAGAAGAAACTAGTCAAACTATAACAGCAAACCATCTGATTTGAGAAATATCACTTATTACCCGAATGCAGTTCCAATAGCACTATGACCATTTTATTATAAACCTAATGTTAAACCTAGTTCATATGGCTAAAAATCCAATAACTTATATTGATTGCCCAAATGAAGTCAATGTCTACAGGAATTTTAAAATTATGACAATCAAAATATCTCACACTCACAATAATGCATGGTTCCCTTTAAGCCCCACTCAAA
>JAGLDN010000055.1 GCA_023145575.1 Psychromonas sp. | reverse complement strand
AATCGAAAAGTGAACAACAATTACCTAATATTGCGCCATGTTATGATCATCGAATTTGAGCCCTACAAAGCGTTTTTACGTCACATGGGTATAAATGTTACGCAGGGAAACAGCTTAATTCAAGGTGTGAGTTGATCTAAATGTTGCGTAGGGAAACAGCTTAATTCAAGGTGTAAGTTGATGTAAATGGCTGTTCTCTTTACGAAACTGACAACGTACAAGTAAGTTATTAAAATCCGTAAAATAGAAAAGCTATTTATTGTGATTGGTATTACAATTGAGTAAAATAACAGTTGAACGTGCTTGTACTGTATATTTGTTTGTGTAGTAATATTTTTTTTGTCCTGCCTGATAAATATCATTTCCATCAATTAAGTTTGTATCAAGATAACGTAACCATTTTTTTCCATGGTGATCAGGCAGTTCAAAATCTAACGCTTGCCAATAACTATTGAAAATATAAAGCATTACAATGTCAGATGTTGCCGGTTTGACCTCCAGCATGATCGAATGTGAATTATCTTCCCAGTCAGGTTGATCTAAACGTGTGCCGTGCCAGTGTATGCTTGATTGTTCAAGCAATATAGATAGCGTTTTACGCTGTGTATCAAAAAATTGTACTCCTTGACGTAGGCTCCTATGTTTTATCAATGCTTTTGTAAAATTCAATAATGCTTTATGTTTTTCAATATCATCCCAGTTAAACCAAAAATCTTCGTTATCTTGACAATAGCCGTTGTTATTGCCTTTTTGACTACGTGCGATTTCATCCCCCATCAATATCATTGGGGTGCCAAGTGAAATGAGTGTTGTTACAAGCATATTTTTCATTTGTTGAAGTCGTAATTTGTTAATGTTTCCATCGTCGGTATCGCCCTCAACACCATGATTCCAACTAATATTATTATTTTCACCATCGTGATTATTTTCACCGTTCGCTTCATTATGTTTTTGATTGTAACTGACTAAATCATAAAGCGTAAAACCATCATGGCAGGTGATAAAGTTAACCGATTTTTCTGGCTCTAAATTCTGATTTGCGTAAACATCAGGGCTGCCTATTAGACGCGAAGCAAAGTTACTCAAGCGACCTTTGTCACCACGGAAAAAACTTCGCACATCATCACGAAAATAACCATTCCATTCACGCCAACGATTACCAGGTAAACTACCGACCTGATATAAACCAGCAGCATCCCAAGCCTCTGCAATTAATTTGACTGGCGCGAGTATTGGATCTGTTTCAATTGACCATAAGGTTGGTGGGCTTGGCATCGGCCGGCCAATTTCATCTCGTGATAAAATAGAGGCTAAATCAAAACGGAAACCATCAACATGCATTTTTTTAACCCAAAAGTGCAAACTATCAATAATTAGCCTACGCACTACCGAGTGAGTGCCGTTAATTGTATTTCCACAGCCACTAAAATTCATATAATCCTGTCTATCTTTGGTTAATATATAATAAACACTGCTATCAAAACCTCTTAAAGAAAGAGTGGGTCCGTGATGATTTCCTTCTGCCGTATGGTTATAAACAACATCTAAAATTACTTCGATATCTGCTGCGTGTAATGCTTTAACCATATCTCTAAATTCATTAATGGGCCCTAGGGGGGATTGATCTTCACTGTAATCTCGGTGAACCGAAAATAGTGATATCGGGCTATACCCCCAGTAATTCGGTAAGCCTGCATGATCCTCTGTAGGATCAAATTGATGAATCGGCATAAATTCAACAGCAGTGATCCCGAGTTCTTTAAGGTAAGGTATTTTTTGAATTAGTCCTGCGTAGGTTCCTCGCTTGCTTTTGATTAGTCCAGAGCTTTTATGGCGCGTAAATCCGCCGACATGAATTTCATAAATAACTGATTTTGCAAAAGGATGGCGTGGATGTTTATCATTTCCCCAATCGTAATCATCAATATCAACAACCATGCTTTTTAAACATTTATCAATATTAGATCCTTCTCTTATTGCAGCTTCTCTTGAATAATTTTCGCCTCGATCAACCAGTAAGCCATAAGGATCCAACAACACTTTATTAGGAAAGAAACGTATGCCTTTAGCTTGATCATTATCTCCATTCACACGAAAACCATAAAGTTGTCCAGCTTTGACGCCTTCAATAAAAATATGCCAATAATAAGATGTTTTATGTGTAAAATCAGATAATTGGAAAATATGACTTGCCCTAGGTGAATTTTTCTCCTTGAAAAAAAGCAATTCAACACTGCGCGCTAATCGTGAATAAACACAAAAATTTACTCCATTTTTTGTAAAAGTAACTCCAATTTTTTCAGGGCAACCATTAGAAACTTTAAACATAAATTCTCCAGAGAATATTTTTATTTGTTGATAATGTCAATCGAGATCATTAAAATTCACAATTTATATACCATGTAAAAAATTATACAACTTTCGTTTAACATTCGATTCACAAAGGTAATGCGCAATACAATGTATATCAATTAAGATATAGATGACAATAAATAGTTTTTGTGTTTTATTGCTTAATATACCCATGTGACGTAAAAATGCTTTGTCAGGCTTAAACTCGATGATCATAACAAGGCACAATATTCCCTTCGGTAGGGTTAAACAAAAGACTTTAACCCTTTATTGTTGTTCACTTTTCGATTATTGTAACGCAGTCTTGGTTTCCGAGCTTGTGTCCCGCAGGGCAAGGCAACTAGTACCAAGGCGCGTTGTTATAAAATCTCTATGTAGAATAACTATTTAGGAATTAA
>JAGLDN010000054.1 GCA_023145575.1 Psychromonas sp. | reverse complement strand
CAAAATCAATAACAATGCACATAACCCGTTACCATCCAAGATGCAAAATTCAGCAAGCTCTGAGGCAAACAGATCCTAGGGACAAGTTGAAAATATAGCTTGTTAAATTCATACTTTCTAACAACGAAGATGTATGTCTCAAAAGTTGCCCACTGGAGCGGCAGTTAAAAAACTAATAAAATTTAAATGTGCCTTTTTCATTTAAACTCTGACAATTAATTAACGAAGTTAATTAATGAGAGGATCGCGTTGCCGTATTCGATAATGGCGCGCCATTAAAGTATAAATATCAGTTCATTTAAACTACCTGCAATCGATTGCGAAGCTAATCGTTGAGAAATCATAAAGGAGTGCCTTGTCTTAGTGTCTCAGTTGAGGACTAAATAAATCACATTAATTGGTAACGGGCATAATATGTGAAATATAGACGATTTTAATTAAATGGGTGTCAAGTGCATTGAATTTTGAGTGTGCATAGGTATACTTTGATTGTTCAATTAAAATTTATACACATGTGATGCAAAAAGAAACATCAGGTGCGAACTCGATGATCAGAATTAGGCGCAACATGTCATCTATATAATGGTTAGCGAAGCTGATCATTTTTCGGTATAATTAACGAAAGAAGTTAATTCTTTTATGGCGCCTCCCTTTTCGATTGTTGCAACGTAAGTCTGTCTTGTCTTCATAATAAGCCGTGTTAGCGCACCAATGGGCTTGGCTACTTGTACCAATTAACAAGGTAATAAAATGTCTGTTTAGAACGACTCGTTAAGAATTAAAGTCTTTATTTTAATTCGACCTTTGCTGATTAACGTAGTTAATCAGCAAAGAGGGCAATTTTATGTTGAAAACCTTAGCAGAATTTACCGATCTGACGTTGCATCTTTATGTCACATGGATATAAACGCATTAATCACTTGATTTTATTAAGCACTTACTTATATGAATAACACAGAAAACAACGTAATTACAAAATTATTTTCTCGATTTCTTGTTCGCTTTTTTACGCACAAAAAAAATGCGTTGATGATGTGGCTTTCAGTTTTTATTGGTGCTTTAGCAGGTATGACTTCCGCTTTTTTTAATAATTGGATTGATGATATAAATGATTGGCGTATTAAATCTCTTTCTGCTCATATAGGATCAGCTATCCCCTTGTGGTGGTTAGTTGTGCCCGTATCGGCAATTATGGTAGGGTTTACTTTTTATATTACGCACAAATTTGCACCTGAAGCTTCTGGCAGTGGTATTCCTGAAATAGAGGGGGCAATGGAAGGAATGCGTCCTGTTCGGTGGAAACGTGTATTGCCTGTTAAATTTTTCGGGGGATTATTAGCACTTGGCTCTGGTATGGCACTAGGCAGAGAGGGGCCATCAGTGCAAATAGGTGCAAATATTGGACGGATGATTTCTGATCTATTTAAGGTAAGTAAAATTGATGGACAAGCGTTAATTGCAGCAGGTGCAGCGGCTGGCTTAGCGGCAGCTTTTAATGCACCATTGGCTGGCATAATGTTTGTTATTGAAGAAATGCGATCTCAATTTAAATACAGTTTAACATCAACTAAAAGTGTTTTTTTAAGTGCGGTTATGGCAACGATAGTCATGCGCTGGCTAACGAATGATCAGGGTGCGATTATTAGTGTGACACGATACGATCATCCAGATCTTGGCTCTTTAATCTTATTTCTTTTACTTGGTTTTTTTTTTGGTGTTGTTGGTGTCGTGTTTAATAAAATGATCTTAAAGACGCAAGATCTGTTTCTTTTTATTCATAAAAATCGCCGTTGGCGTTTTGTGATTGTTGGCTTATTTCTTGGTGCTCTCTTTGGTGGGCTTTCTATGATACTACCTGATTTAGCCTTTAGTGGCACACAGATCATACCGCAAATTCAGCATGGACATTACTTTACAGGTGCTTTATTATTTTTATTTGTATTTAGAATATTAGGTACATTACTCAGTTTTAGCTCTGGTGCGCCAGGGGGAATTTTTGCGCCTACCTTGGCACTAGGCACAATTTTTGGTATGTTATTTGGTCTTGCGGTACATTGGTTGTTGCCTGGGTTTGTTCATTTTCCTGGGGCATTTGCAATTGCAGGCATGGGTGGCTTATTTGCCGCAACTGTTCGCGCGCCCATTACTGGTGTTTTATTGGTTATTGAAATGACCAGTAACTATCAAATGATTTTACCATTGATTGTGACTTGCTTAGGTGCAACTATGGTTGCTCAATCGCTTGGAGGGCGTCCTATTTATACTCAATTGCTCGAGCGTACACTGAAATTATCTATGCGTCAGAAGCGAGATGAAGCAAAACGCAAAGCGATGTTTAGATTGTCGACAAAGGAAGTTAAAGGAAAAATCAATAAATAATCGGGGTAGCCGTGTTTCAGATTAATAAAAGTATTAATAAGTGCTTGATAATTTGTATTGGATGTTTAGCGTTTGGACTCTTATTTGAAACATTCCGGCTGGATGTGGTCTCAGATTTCAATGAAGATCTAACAACCAGTGTTATTAAACTTACTAATCAAAATGCTACATTAAAAAGAAAAAAAGATCAAGCTTCCATGAACGATGCAACTCAAGATGCAAAAATTCAAAGTCTTGTCCAAAGCAATAAAACTTTGCTTGAAACTGTGACGATGCTCGAAAATAAAATTTATTTTTATCAACGTGTCATTTCCCCCAATGTTATAAAAACAGGAATTGATCTTTTATCTTTTGATATCAAGTATAATAGTAAAACAGGGAAATGGGACTATGAATTAGTATTGACTCAAGCACAAAAAATACGTCAAATCATAAAAGGTACTTATAATATTAGGTTTACTTATTTTAGAGGGAAAAATAAAATATTACATATTGTTAATCTGAAAAAACTTAATCATAACACTAAGTCATCTTTTAAATTTAAGTATTTTAAATTGATTTCGTCTTCTATTTCAGTGCCAAAACACATCAAGATGGATTCAGTTATTATTACATTAAAAGTGCCAAAAGACAGCCACAATGAAAGTCAATCGGTTACTCGGACCTTTGACTGGAGAACTCTCGTTAATAAAAGTACAGAAATTAATAATGATTTTGATTAAGTTATGACTGAAAATTTTTTATCATACAAAACAGTCAAACTTGTTTGTGATGGGTATAAATTTAATTTATTTACATTAGTTTTTTAAGAGGTAAAAATGACCGCAAAAGAAGACATGGCACTGCCAATATATTTTAGTGATAACGCGGCATTAAGAGTGAAAACCTTAATGGAAGAAGAAGAAGATCCAGAGACGAAATTGCGGGTTTATGTCACGGGTGGGGGCTGTTCAGGGTTTCAATATGGCTTTACATTTGATGCAAAAGTAAATGAGGGTGATACATTAATAACAAATAGCGGGGTAACACTTATTATTGATTCAATGAGCCTTCAGTACCTTGTCGGGGGAACGATTGATTACACGTCGGGCCTTGATGGTTCACGTTTTTTTGTTGACAACCCAAATGCGACAGCAACATGTGGTTGTGGATCTTCATTTTCAATATAATTTATTTATACCCATGCGACGTAAAAATGCTTTGTCAGGTTTTAACTCGGATCTTTGATCAAGCCATAACTATAATAAATGAAATACAAGTATTTCATTTATTATAGTTATTCACTTTTCGAATGTTGAGCCATAGGTATGATAGCCGAAGATGTGCTTCGTAAATCATTTAACGTCAAATGAGTATATGATTGATCTATCTTGTTTTTTGCTTTTTTAATTATACAGAAATAAATGAGAATATGTTCATTATGAATTATAGAGACGATTTTTACATTGAAAAAAATATCATAGGGTATACTGGCGCCTTGACAGGTAGAGAATTACCTACCATTTATTTTTATGACAATTTAGAGTCAGCTTTTGGATGCATAACGCAATTCCATAGTAACACAAGTAATATTGGCAGACATCCAGTTAGACAAGATAGAAATTACTTAATATTTAATTCTGCCCATGCAGATCCTATCTTGCAAAGTACTCGTATATTAGGTACTCCTCCTATATTTCTCCAAAAAAAATATTTAGATATAATAATAAAATCGGCCGCGGATATAACTCAGATCAAGGGTAATCGTATGCTTGAGTGCTACCAGTTTGGTGTAAATGAAGTAGTTAAACATACATCTAGATTTGAATTTACTGCACTTAATAAAGATAACAATATCGATAAAGACCTTTTAATTGAAATGGCTAAAAATTATTTGGAATTAAAACCACGATTCATGCAGAACATTGTTAAAGTAGAGTCTGCTGCTAAAAATTATTACGATTTTCAGGGCAAGAGGATAGATAAATTTTATGGTCGTTGATTAAAGATGGATAAATTATCTGCTGCTCACATGAATATTTTCATTCATTTGTATTTTTATAGTACTTATTTTTAGCCTCTAATATTGAAAATAACATGCTATATGAAGACCATTTTTACATTCAAAGAAAACATCATCTAATATACAGGCACCCTTGAATCTATACCCATGTTACTTCAAAATGCAACGTCAGATCGGCAAATTGTGCTAAGGTACTCGACATAAATTGCCCTGTTGTTGAGTAATGGATCTTCCATGCATATTAAATCTCTTGTTGATTAAACATGCCTGAAGTTTACTAAAACTAGTCAAGTGAGTTGTCACGGATCGGCTAAGTTAATTGTCGTCTAATACAATGTCTCATTGTCGATGGTTTCCTATGACCACTGATCATTTTAAACGAGAGAATAAAAGTAATAACTTTAAAAGAGAAGCTGGTTATTGTTTTTGTGCAAGTAAATTAGAAACTCATTATGGTTTTAAAGTCCACTTACTTGTTGATGATGTGGGTAATATTGCAAACTTCACACTGATAGAGGCATCTGGTAGCGATCAATAAGCGGTATGGAAATTGGTTCGAGATAAAAGAATAAATTTTTACTGTTGATAAGGGGGACTTATTAGCGCGTTTTAAAAGCGATTTAAATAGCGAGCTGGCTATAAACTTGAAACACCTTTTCGCCATAATATGGTTGACCACTTAGAGCAAACAGAGCTTTTATTTTGAATAAATGTGGCGATTAGTTGAAACTGTAATTGGCCAGCTAACGGGCCTATTTAATATGAACAAGGTGTGGGCAAGGAAAATGTGGACATTATCAGGCCGATTAATTCGCAAGATAATAGCTCATGGATGAGGGATCCTTGCCAATACCTTGCTTAAAAATAAACCTCTGCAACTCGAACATGTAATTTGTGTTGGGTGTAGATCCTTCGGAACGTCGAAAAGAT
>JAGLDN010000053.1 GCA_023145575.1 Psychromonas sp. | reverse complement strand
TGCACTTAATACTTGAATTCAAGATAATTTATATGAAATTTTATGCTTACTACATCTGCACAATCCACAGATTTTACTTTTTTTATATTGAAATAGCATGCGTATAAAGAGAATAGCAATTAAATGAAAACGTTGCCTTAATTAATGTGCTGCCTTGTTTGGTCTTTTTGCCTATGCATGATAAAGTGACTTGTATGCTTACGATGTAGATAACAAAATGCCTAACCAGATGATTAAACAGAAAATAATCGAATTATCTAACATATTAGGGGAATATAACTATCAGTATTTTGTCCTTGATACGCCGAGCGTGCCCGATGCTGAATATGATCGTATTTTTAATGATTTGTTACAACTAGAAAACGCTCACCCCTCACTTCGATCTGTTAACTCTCCGACTCAAAAAGTAGGGGGTAGCGTTTTGGGTAAATTTGCTCAACTGATCCATAAAAAACCAATGCTTAGTTTGGATAATGTCTTTGAGACAAAAGCGCTGAAAAGCTTTATGGATCGTGCAATCGATAAAGCCGAATGCTCATCGATTGCTTTTTGTATTGAACCAAAACTGGATGGGCTTGCGGCAAGCATTATATATGAAAATGGTATATTGATACAAGCGGGTACACGCGGTGATGGGCATACAGGTGAGAATATCACTGAAAATGTTAAAACCATTAAAAATTTACCATTGAAATTGCGTGGTGAAAACATTCCTGATTATTTAGAAGTTCGTGGCGAAGTATTCATGAACAAAACCGGATTTAATCAGTTAAATAAAAAATTACTTGATGCTGGTGAAAAAACCTTTGTCAATCCTAGAAATGCAGCGGCAGGGAGCTTGCGCTTACTTGATGCTAAAATTACCGCAAAGCGTCCTTTGAGGTTTTATTGTTATGGTGTAGGTATTTGCGACGGTCAATTGGAAAACAGTCATTTTAAACGATTTGAGCAATTAAAACAGTGGGGATTACCTGTCTCTTGCGAAGTTAAATTGTTATCAGGCAGTGAGGCTTGTTTAGATCAATACCAAACAATTGAGCAAAAGCGGGCGCAATTAGATTATGATATTGATGGTGTTGTTTATAAAGTTGACGATATTGTCTTGCAGGAAAAATTAGGATATGTTTCGCGTGCACCACGTTGGGCAACCGCGTATAAATTCCGTGCAGAAGAGGCTGTTACGATTGTTGATAACGTGGTGTTTCAAGTTGGGCGAACAGGTGCAATTACGCCTGTTGCAAAATTAAAGCCGGTCTTTGTTGGTGGGGTCACCGTTTCAAAGGCAACCCTGCATAATCTCGATGAAATCAACCGCCTAGGTATTTTAATTGGTGATTCTGTGGTTGTACGCCGTGCGGGTGATGTTATCCCCCAAATTGCAAGCGTATTAGTAGATAAACGTCACTTAAATAAAACAAAACAAATCATCTTTCCACTAAAATGTCCAGTGTGTGACAGTGCGCTTGAACGCATTGAACAAGAAGCAACAATTCGGTGCTTGGGCGGAGTGTTTTGTTTAGCACAACGTAAAGAAGCAATAAAGCATTTTGCTTCTCGAAAAGCATTAAATATTGATGGCTTAGGAAATAAGCTTGTCGAATTACTCGTTGATCACGAATTAATCAAGGATCCAGCTCAGCTTTTTGAGTTAACAGTGAGACAAATTGTTAATTTACCGGGAATGGGTAAAGTTTCTGCTAACAATTTAATTCATAGTTTACAACACAGTAAGAGGATCACCTTAGCACGTTTTTTATATTCACTTGGCATTCGAGAAGTTGGTGAAGCAACGGCGAATAACTTAGCCAATTATTATAAGGACATCGAGAAGATAAAATCAGCCTCTGTTGAAGATCTGCAATCTGTTTCTGATATTGGTAAAATTGTCGCAAAACATATTTACTGTTTTTTCAATCAAGAAACTAATTTAGCGATGATTGATCATCTAATCTCGCTTGGGATCCATTGGCCAGTAATTAACAGTATTGTCGAGAGTGAACTTCCACTGAGTGAAAAAACTTTTGTTATCACGGGCACATTTTCAGGGATGACACGCAATGCCATAAAAGATAAACTACAACGACTTGGTGCAAAAGTCGCAGGCAGCATTTCTAAAAAAACAGATATGCTCATTGCAGGTGAAGCCGCTGGATCAAAATTAATCAAAGCGCAAGATCTCGGGATTGAAATAATAGATGAGCAAGCCTTACTTAAGCTTTTAAATAAGTAATATCAATTATTGTAAATCAGTTGGCTATATACCCATGTTGTTTCGAAATGCAACGTCTGATCGGTCATTTGTTCCAACATATGAGGCATCAAAGTCAGAATTAAAATAAAGACTTTAATTCTTAAATAGTTGCATCATTAAAAAAAAGCAGTAACCAGTTAAGAATTGACTTCTTCTCGTTAATTCTACCAAAATGATTAGTGTAGCTAAAGGTTGATATGCCCCCCGAGCTAATACATGGCAAAGCACCTTGACAACACATGGGAAGAAGCCGCTTAGGAATTAATATGAAAAAAATAAAAAACGAGTCTCAATTATTGCAACATGCAATAACATTAGGTGTTGCTTATGCAGCGAAACGTGGATATATAGGCATTGACAACACGACGACGATGAAAGACAAACAAGAAATTATTTATCGTTTATTAGTACAAGATAAACTTGTTACGCCACTGGCAATTACCGATGAAACAACAAGCAATATTCGCCATAAACTTGTCTTGTGGATAATGAAGTGTTTACCTAAAGATCACTCATTGTTGCAATAAAATAGTTATTTATACCCATGTTACATCGAAATTCAACGTCAGATCGGCAAATAGTGCTAAGGTACTCGACATAAAATTGTGCAGTTGATGTTTCACTCTGTTAATTATCATTTGGAAGAATTAAAATAAAGATTTTAATTCTTAACGAGTTGCTCTAAGTCGAAATATTTTAACTTTGTTGATTGGTGCAAGTGTTCAAGCCTTGCGGGTCGCCAGCTTGGCTTATTATGAAAACAAGTCAACCACCCGTTACAACAATCGAATAGCGAATAACCAGTTAAAAATTGACTTCTTCTCGTTAATTCTATCGAAAATGATGATCTCAGTTATTCGTTGATAGGTGAAATGTTGTGCCTTGGCCTCACATCATAGTTAATGCCTGACAAAGGCCTTCAAGTAGTATGGGTATTGATATCCTTTATTTGTTGCTATTGTGTTTCTGTTTCTGTTTCTGTTTCTGTTTCTGTTCGTTTTGTGGCCGCATCAACAAGTGGTTTTAACTCACCTTGCTGGTGCATTTCTAATATTATGTCGCAACCTCCAATAAGTTCGCCATCGATCCATAGTTGAGGGAAGGTTGGCCAATCGGCATATTTAGGTAACTCGGTACGGATATCTGGATTTAATAATATATCTATGAAAGCAAAAGGTTGTCCACACTGTATTAATGCTTGAGATGCTTGTGATGAGAAACCACAATTTGGTATTTTTGGCGAGCCTTTCATATAGAGTAATATACTGTTTTCATTGATTTGGCTTTTAATTTTTTCTAGGGTTTCCATTTTTTTACCTTAAATAAATAATTGACAAACATTATTTTATTAAAGAGAATAGCAAAAGTAAATAATTAAAGTAAATAAT
>JAGLDN010000052.1 GCA_023145575.1 Psychromonas sp. | reverse complement strand
CTTGTTACCAAGAATGCGACTCAATATTACTGACTAAAATAAGAAACTTACGTTTCTTGTTATTCTGAATTAATGAATTAATTCGTGTGTCATTGATATTGATTTATGTTGTCCCTTTCTTTCAATGCATTTGCTAAGCAAATACATTTACAGAACAATTATTTTGCTAAGCAATATAACTGTTAAGGACTATGATGAAATCTACTTCTTGATAATTTGCATCGCAAATCATCTGCCAGTGATTGTATTTTTTGTGAAAATACAACCCTATCAATGCACACACAGATTGTTTGATTAAATTGTTAAAGAGCGTTGCTTAAGGGCTATAAGCACTTAAGCAAGGATGCGAATGATACTCGCCTAACGAACAATGTCAACGATTTATTTTAGAAACTTGCAAAAAGTTTTCAATTAAACCTCTGTCGTTCGCGGTAACCGTTAAAAAGCTTGTTTTAAGTAACAACGTAAGCCTCTATCCGTTTCCATGGAGCGCATTATAGAGAACTTAATTAAGTTGGCAAGCTTTATCTATAAAATGTGGTTTTTTATTTATTTGATCTTTTTTGTAAAAAAACATTATCATTTTTATGCTATTTTGATGGTCTTTAAAGTAATTTTTTATTAAAATCATTATTTTCCCGTCTTTATCAAATATAAAATGGTATTTTATGACATTTAATGTAGGGCAACGCTGGATCAGCAATGCTGAATCTGATCTAGGCCTTGGTACAATCATTGCAATTGAATCGAGGACACTAACTTTATTATTCCCAGCCTCTGGAGAGCGACGTCTTTATTCAATTAATGAAGCACCTATTACCCGCGTACGTTTTAATATCGGTGATCAGATCCTTAGCCAAGATAACACGGCATTAATCGTCAATGAGTTTATCGATGAAAATAATTTACTTACTTATATCGGCACCAATGTTGCCACAGGTCAAATATCTCGCTTACAAGAAACGCAACTAAGTAACTTTCTAACATTTAATAAACCACAAGATAAGCTATTTGCAGGTCAAATTGATAAGTTTTATCATTTTTCATTCCGCTATAAAGCACTTATCCACCAAAACGCGCAACAAAAATCAAACTTAAGAGGTTTATTCGGTCCTCGCGTTAATTTAATCCCTCATCAGTTTTATATAGCAAAGGAAGTTGGTAAACGCCATGCCCCCCGAATTTTGCTTGCCGACGAGGTCGGACTTGGTAAAACTATAGAGGCCGGATTAATTATCCACCAACAATTGATTACTGGACGAGCAGATCGCGTTTTGATTGCATTACCTGAAAACTTACAGCATCAATGGCTTGTTGAAATGATAAGGCGTTTTAACCTTCATTTTAGTATTTTTGATGATGAAATCTGTGTTGATGCAGATGCCAAAAACATTAACCCATTTGAAACAGAGCAACTCGTTTTGTGTAGCCTAGCTTTATTGTGTAAAAAGAATAATATCGAAAATGCACTAAAAGCAAAATGGGATTTACTCATTGTTGATGAAGCGCACCACTTAATTTGGAATGAACACAACACAAATCGTGAATATCAAGTTATCGAAGCCTTATCAAAAAATATTCCAGGTGTGCTTCTTTTAACTGCGACACCAGATCAACTGGGTCATGAAAGTCATTTCGCACGTTTACGCTTACTTGATCCTAGCCGCTTTTATAATTATCAAGCCTTTGTAAAAGAAGAATATAATTATAAACCCATTGTTGATGCCGTCAATAAACTACTTAATAACAAAGCGTTGACTCATAAGGCACAAAACAACATTACTGAATTACTTAATGAACAAGATGTGCAACCGCTACTCTCCATTATTACTAATTATCCACCTGATAATGAACAACGAATCATTGCCCAAAATGAATTGATCACCAATTTACTCGATCGCCATGGGACAAGCCGTTTATTCTTTAGAAATACACGCGCTTCAATTAATGGATTTCCTAATCGTATTCTAACCTCAATCGCTTTAACCTTGCCCAAACAATATGAAGATGCAATTAAAGCGACTAAAACGAATGAGAAAAACTCAGTTGAAATGCAGGCATATTTAGCACTTTATCCAGAACAAATTTATCAAACATATAAAGAGAGTAGTGATCCTTCATGGTATAAATTTGATCCACGTATTAGCTGGTTAATTGAACTTATTCAAGAAAAATCAAGACATAAAATTTTAATCATTACAGCACAATCAAAAACTGCACTTGCTTTAGAAGAAGCATTAAGAACACGGGAAGGCATTTACGCTGCCGTTTTCCATGAAGGTTTATCTCTGATTGAACGAGATAAAGCGGCCGCTTATTTTGCACAAGATCAAAATGGCGCACAGGTTATGATCTGCTCTGAAATTGGATCCGAAGGCCGCAATTTCCAATTTTCACATAATTTAGTCCTTTTTGATCTACCTATAAACCCAGATCTTTTAGAGCAACGTATTGGACGATTAGATAGAATTGGCCAACGCTTTGATATTAAAATTTATACCCCTTATTTAAAAAACACCTCACAAGAATTTTTACAAAAATGGTATCAAGAAGGCTTACAAGCGTTCGAGCACACTACGCCAACAGGGCAAACAGTTTACCAACAAATAAGAGACGATTTGCACACATTACTAGCAAATGGAATAAACAAAGAGGGTGAATTAAATGATTTAATTCAAGCGACTAAAATAATAAACAATAAACTTAAAAAACAACTCGAGCAAGGGCGAGATCGTTTACTTGAAATTAATTCAAGCGGCATTTTACATACAACAGATCTAATTAATGATATTAAAAATATAGATAAACAAAATAGCTTTACATCGTTTGCCTTACAACTTTTTGATGTTCTAGGTGTTGATCATGAAAACACTGCCGATAACTGCCTTATTTTGCGTCCAACCGATCATATGTTGACCAGCGACCTTCCTGGATTACCCGAAGAGGGGCTAACAATTACTTTCAACCGGCAAACAGCATTAATTCGGGAAGATGTGCATTATTTAAATCATGAACATCCAATGATAACCAGTGCAATGGAGATGATCTTAACCTCAGATACTGGTACGACATCAGTCGCTATTTTGAAAAACAGCGCGTTGCCTACCGCCACTACTTTCCTAGAGCTTATTTATATAGTACAAGCATTAAAGACTGAAAATGCACAATTAAGCCGTTTTTTACCAACGACACCAATACGTTTGTTACTTGATAAAAATGGTAAAAATTTAAGCTCGGATATTACTTTTGATAAGTTTAATCGACAATTAAGCCCGATTAGCCGCAATATTAGCCATAAAATAGTCAACACATCACAACCTTTAATTCGTCAGCTAATCAAAGGGTCACAATCCATCGCGCTAGGCTTTATGGTTGAAATTTTAAAAAAGGCTAAAAATAAAATGCAACTCACCTTGCGACAAGAGCAAGATCGTTTGCAAGCGCTACAAGCCGTTAATCCAAATATTCGAAAAGATGAAATCCAGTTCCTTCTGGATCAGCAATCAAGTTTTGAACATATTCTCGATCAAACTCGATTAAAATTAGATTCCATTCGGTTTATTGTCTCAACAAAATCTTAATGAGCCACCTAGTTACCTTAATAAATGATGTTAAGTCGCTAATTAAAATACCATGTGAAAAACGGCTAAAGTATCGCTATCAATAAAAACAAACAAATATTTGAGCTGTATATTGATTACCTTGTAACTTCATTTACCGATCTATACCCATGTAACTTCATTTTGCAAAGCCAAATCGGCAAATTGTGGCAAGTAGATCGACATAAAATTGCCCTCTCGATGATTAACTGCGTTAATCACCAAAGG
>JAGLDN010000051.1 GCA_023145575.1 Psychromonas sp. | reverse complement strand
TGTGGCTTAGAAACCTTCCAAAAAACTTGACCATTATAAACAGTTAAATTTTAAACTATTTTTAGCAAGCCTAATTTGATAAACTAAATTAGCAAGACAAAGCTAATTGTGTACAAGGATAAGGCATTTTTAAACACAAGCATTAAAATAAAGACATTAACTCTAATTATACTCACGTTATACCAAGAAGAAAATCCAGTGATTAATTTAGCACCTAATAGATAAGATATTTCTTGGGGAAAGATTAATCACTGCTTATGAAGCTCAGATTAGCTAAGAAATGACTTCAGGTTTTCTAGTCGGCATTTTATTCTTAGTACCTGTTGTAACTGCTTGGGCTGCAGTATTAGTGGTATCTGTGGTATCTGTGGGATCTGTGGTATCTAAAATCGTGCACATTACGCTAAAAAACAACGGTGACCGCTGTACGTATGCGTTATTAAAAAAGCAATTGAACTGAAGCTCATCATTAACCCAAAAGGCTCCCTTTTTACTAAAACCTGGCAGTTGGTTACGAAACCATATGTCCATAATAAAAGCGTCTTCTCCCCATTTTTTAATATTTTTAAGAGGACCCTTCCTATTGACAGCAATGAATAACAGCGTTGAATCCGCAGATGGGTTGCCAGTATTAATTATCTCTATCTTAGCTGGACAAGATAGGTTTTCCGCAATATCTTTAATCAACGTAGCCATCACCGAGACACAATCAAATTTGTTATAACCTCGTAAACACCTTACAGAATTGCCATGGTTTATCCAGTCCTGTTTATTTTTGAACTCGGTATGTTTAGTGTTAACTTGGAATAAATTAAAGTCATTTTTGGTAAAAATGGGAAATTCAAACTCGCCATGATCATCTTCTTTATCCTGCGTCAATTCGTCTATTGTATTATTATTTTCCCTGTCATCTTTGATCTCTTGATAATCGTCACGTTGTTCCCACCCATCAGTTATTTTAACTTTGCAATAACTATCAGTTAACTCAATGGCTCGATTAAATAATTTTTCCACTGCTAATGATCTCATGATATTTCCTTATATTTTTATGAAAACCTAATTTATGATAAATGAATTTATAGGCAGATTCAACAGCCAAATTCATAATCGTTATGCCGCTATTGCTAGCATATGTTTCATCATTATTTAAAATGGTGTTTGGTATAATTTGATTTTTCTTGGGCTATTATTTAACTGAACTAACTGATGTTACGCAGTAAGCTAAAACCGATCTGCAACCCGATCTTTTAATTTGCAAAGATCGTGGGAGATATCTCACATTGAACGTTCATGATTTCGCCGCGTTATTCAAGGCGAGTTAGCTAACAGTATTTCTTCAATGAGAGCTTACATTGCTGTAATTTGAGCATATTGACTATACTCCCATGTGACTACCAAATCGAAAAGGCACCACTTGTAAAAACAGATGAACAAGTCGGTAAATTATTGCCATGCAACCTTACAAATAAAGATTTAATGGCGGGGGATAAATACAGAAAATGGGGTTATTGATCACTTACATTCCTAAATTATTGCCAATACAATACCCATGTTTCATTTTAACGTCAAATGGGTATAGATAAGATAGATCTCGAATACAAAAAGATCGGAACCCATTGATTTCCACATCCTTCGAAAAATATAAATGGCATTATCCAAACAAGAGCAACTAAAAAAGCGAGTATGGCACGTCAAAAATGACTGGCCTAGATAACTATTCTCGCTCACCTTTTGAAATAAGCAATTAAAAAGTCCTAGGCGTAGATTACGGCTATATATCCATATTGTGCCTTGCTCTGACACGCGAACATTGCATTTTTACGTCACATAGGAATATAACTTAATATTTTTATTTTGTACAAAGTATGCGACTTAATTTGTACCACCAACTGTGAGTTGATCTATTTTTAGTGAAGGTTGACCAACACCAACAGGCACACTTTGCCCATCTTTGCCACAAGTACCAACACCTGGATCAAGTTTCATGTTATTTGCGACCATTGATATTTGTTGCATTACTTCAATTCCATTGCCAATCAATGTCGCACCCTTTATTGGCGCCGTCACTTTGCCATTTTCAATTAGATAAGCTTCTGATGCACAAAAAACAAACTTGCCAGAGGTTATGTCAACCTGCCCTCCACCAAAATTAGGCGCGTAAATACCTTTTTCTACGCTCGCAATGAGCTCTTCATGCTCATATTTGCCATCTAACATAAACGTGTTAGACATTCGAGGCATTGGCAAATGCGCATAAGACTCTCTGCGTCCATTTCCCGTGGGGGACACACCCATTAATCGCGCATTTAATTTGTCTTGCATATAACATTTCAATACACCATTTTCAATCAATACATTTCGCTGACCTGGAGTTCCTTCATCATCAATATTCATTGATCCTCGACGATCTTTTAACGTTCCATCATCAATGATAGTACAGTGCTTTGATGCCACTTGTTCTCCAATCTTGCCTGTAAAAACAGAGGTGCGTTTACGGTTAAAGTCACCTTCTAGACCATGACCAACAGCTTCATGTAATAATATTCCTGGCCAACCAGCGCCGAGGACAACTGGCATTAAACCAGCAGGTGCATCAATCGCATCAATATTAACTTCAGCCTGCCTCACCGCTTCTCGTGCGTAATAAAAAGCTTTAGCCTCGCCATTGTCCGTATTAATAAAATAATCTAAATCAAAACGACCTCCACCTCCAGCACTCCCTCGCTCACGTTTTTTGTTTTTTTCAATTAAGACACTGCAATTAAAACGTACCAAAGGACGAATATCAGTCGCTAATGTACCATCACTCGCAGCCACTAGTATTTCCTCATAAGTGCTATTGAGCGAGACAGTAACTTCGATAACGGCAGGACTAAGCGCACGGGTGAAAATATCAACTTCTTTTAGTAAATTAATTTTATTTAGCCGTGAAACACTGATCAGCGGATCTAGACCATCATAAATAGGTGCAGAATGAGCAGTTGGTAAGCTTAGCTTAATTTGTTTTTTTTCCCCACTTTTCACAATACTACGTGCTGCATTTGAAGCATCTAAAATAGCTTTTTTAGTAATTTGATCTGTATATGCAAATCCTGTTTTTTCTCCTGATACAGCACGAATACCCACACCTCTATCAAGATTATAACTACCATTTTTTACTATGCCATCTTCAAGGATCCACGATTCATTACGACAAGATTGAAAATAAAAATCAACGTAATCAATTTTTGTGCGACAAAGGTAAGAAATACTTTTTTGCAAGTCATCAATACTCAGTGATGCTGGAGATAAAAACCGTTCACACACTGGCTTAAAAGTATTTTTTATGCTTGTCATCAGACATCCTTAATTAATTTAGTTGTTCATTAAATGATAGCTATCACTATTACTGTTTAACATTTTTTAATTTTATTATTCCATCCTGCTGACCTATAATTTCAACTTTTGGATTAAAAATTGGACCTTTTACAGATAAATCTACACGTACGATGGACTCAATCATTGGTTGCATCAATTTTGAAATAAATAGCGCAGCAGCGCCGGTGATCGGATTAATCGCGAACGCTGCCAATATTGGCAAACTGTTTGATAAAGCAGGACTATAACTCATTAACAAATTTGTATGCTCATTAGGTAGGTCAACGAACCCTTTACCAATAATTTTTCCTGCTGGGCCATTGAGATAAAAATCGTCACTTTTAAATATGCCATTTTTAATATATGCCGTCAATTTTATGTCATCAAAATTAAAGCCTTTGTCGAAAATGTTTCCATACGATAAATCAATCGTTCTCATTATACCATCTAAACTAAATATACTTAAAAATCGTGTACCTCTATCACTCACCTGCGTTACCGATCCAAGCTTCAGATGTGCAGATAAACTACCATAAAAACTTTTAGGATTATATTTCCAAGGAGGTCCACGCCAATTTATAACCGCATTTATCTTGGCTGTTTTAAATGTCACAGGGCTGGTAAATTTTATTCTAGTTAAAATACTTTGATTATTTTTACCCTTTAAATCAACTACAAGTTTTGTTCTTGTTTGATCCCAATTGCCTGATATTGAGAGTAATTCTGGATCTTTTCCGATAGTAAGGCGTACTATTTTTAACTTGTTTTTTAGTGGAATAACATGCAAATACATCGATGAAAAGTCTATGTTATTCCATAAACAAACCCTACATTTTAAAATAATTTCAGGATAATGTTTACTAATATCTATACGTTTTACAACTTGCTTGTTATTCCGATTTAGTAAGGCAAGGTTAAAGTGATTAAAATCTAGTTTATCAATCAATACAATAAAACGATTTGGTGTTCCCTGTCTATAATGGACATCGGCAATAAGTTGATTTGAATTTATATGTACCTTCGCTTTATTGTCATCATACATAAACCTTGCTCTAAACGCCTTAAGCGACTGTTCAAAAAGTGACAGAGTTTTAATGTCGAAATTGGCTTGCATTGAATCAATAAGAATATTTATCGAGTTTTTCTTGATAAAAAATAAATTTTTCCAAACGTTATACCAGGCAACAACATCGAGTCTTGGTAAGTTCACATTAATACTGTTTTTCTGTAATTTAATAGCTTTATTCTGTAAAACATGTCCTAGTCGCGCGTAATAATTTGTTAGGCGCACGCCAAGAGGATCCCGCTCCAACATCCCTTGAAACGCTAATCTTTTTGCTAAATATACCTGAGTTAATACTGAATTTTTATTCCCATCGAGCTGAATTTTTAATGGCCATTTTCGCCCTGCATTTTTAGTAAAAGGAAAAGGAAATTCAGATTTAATACCCTTTAATGTCGAGGTCAACAGTAAGGAAAACCGATAGGCTCCATTATCATCATAAGCAAAGCCTAGTTTTCCCTGCCAATCAAACGCTCCCGATAATGGCACTGTAGTAAATTCAGGGTGATCTTTTTTAAAATCGTTGATGCTATATTTTGTAACGACATTTGCATTAAGCTTATAAACGCCACGTTTTCTTCTACCTATCATCATTAATTTAACTGGTTGATTTAAGTATTCACCCGTTATTATATTTGTTTTAAAGTCTTCATTAACAAATCTTAAAATACCATTAACATGTTTTAAAGACAATTTGATACTATTTGGTAATTTTAAATAAATATCATTGTTGTGTAATTTAACCTGTCCAGTAATTTGTTTTTTTAGATTTTTTATATTTTTTGTATTAAATGGAATTATTATTTTTAATTTAACATCAAGATCATCATGTATATCAATAATTTTAAACGCTTTTTCGACACTGGCCTTATAAGCAGTTCGTAATAAATAACTTTCCGCTTTTTGTTTATTTAACATAAGCCTACCTTTTATCGTTAATATACCGTCACGTCCTAAATTATCTATTGTACAAACCAATTTATCGACTTTTATCTTCCCTAATTTTGCGTTATGCGCACTCATTTTAATCTTATTATTTTCAAGTAGTATATATCCGTCAAGCCCAGTTAAAGCTTCCCAGCCTTTATAAAAATTAAATGTTGTATTTTTTAGCGGCACATATGCTTGAAATATTCCATGATGATGAACATAAGGATAATCAGACAACACACCATACCAAAGAAATTTAGCGTCCTTGACAGTACCTTTTTTAAGGATTGGTAATAAATAATTATAAACATCAAGCCCCATTGTTTTGATTGGGTAATAATGATCGGCTTCCCCCAAGTTATTAATCTGCGCCTCAGTATAGAGGCTTAAAAAAGGACTTGGATATTTAACTTTGTCCTTATCTAAAAATAACGAAAATTCAGTATTAGTCCGTAGATCATTAGTATTTAATGAAATTTGCTTACTAAAAAACTTTACTCCTGTTTTAGTTTGTTGCCATTGCAAAGCAATATTGGCTGAGTTGAGCAAAAAAACTCGGTTAAATTTCCCATCAAAATCAATTTTTTGTTTTGCTATGCGAATATTAATATGACCAGAATGCTTGTTCCCCAAAATATCAATATCAGCATTCTTGAGGGCAGGGATATCGCCTACTGCATGATTTTTGAAACCTCGCAAGACAATAGCAAAATTAAAAAGACCTTGATTAATTTTCTCTATTTTTATTTTATCAATACGCGCATCTAATTTAAGTTTATTAATTTCAACTATCCTCGATGGATCTGCCTGATTTAAAATAAAATAAAATGGTAATGTTTGCGCAAGTGTCAAATTTGAAAGATTAAAATCAGCAATACCATGCTCACCCTTTCCGTGAATTGCAAACGTAGCGAGTCTTTTCCCGTTATTTGTAATGTTAAAATCATAAGTATCGAGTAACCAACCTCTTTTACTATTACTTATCTCTACCAAACCTGTTGCTATCTTCCAATCATACGCCTTTGACATCATGCGCCAAGATAATTGACTTTCTCCGATTTTTAATTGTGCATTTAAAACGTGATTATTATTGAATTCCATCCAAATTTCAGCATTAATCTTTGCCTTTCTTACCTTCATGCTCTTACCTAAAAATTGCAGACTATAATTCTTTAAATCTAAGTGTTTAGCATTAACATAAAGCGTGCCGGATAAATTGTGACGTTCATCTTGTTTAACATTTATAATAAACGCAACACCAGCGGTTTTTACTAAGTTCTGCAGAGATGCACGGCCAACACCTTGGTGTCTTACACCATTATTTGTCCAATATAAGTGATCGATGAAGATTGATTTTTTACGATCAAGTTTGTTTAAATAATGAATTTGAGCATTACGAATTGAAAATTGCTTTAATCGCGTTAAAAATATGAGTTGCAAATTTTTCAAATGCGATTTTTCACGTTTTTTAAGTGCGCTATTGAGCGGTTTACCATTGTGTTTCGTAAAGTCAATATCTACGCCCAACAATGAGATTCGATTAAAAATTGGTTTGAACGAAACTAATGATTTCCATAAGTCAATATGCAAAAATACATGATCTACTTTTAAGCAATACGGGAGTCTAACAGAGTTACAAGAAGTGAGATGATTAAGTGAAAGGTAGGCACCAGAAAAATCAACGCCACCAGAGAGTTCTTTGATATTTGCAGTGATATGATATTCATGCACTAGCCACTCAAGTGCCCTTTCTCTATTATTTTCAACATATACAAAAGCAAACCTTATAAACATTAAAAAAAAGGCAAATAATACAAGCTTAACAGCAATTAATGCAAAGAAACGTCTTATCCATTTAATAATAAAATCCTTCTTTTTGCCCATATCTATAACAAATACAATAAATACATTTCTATTTTACGGCTTTTAATAACAAGCTTCTACGTTGGTAAGTTACGTTAATAGAACAGTTACCTACATCAACCTATCCTTTTAATTTAATTAAGCTGTTTTCCTGCGTAAAATTTAGATCACATATGAATGTAATTCGTAAGATTCAAAATGCTTTATCGGGCGTAAGTTAGAATGCCTAAACAAGGCGAAACATTCCCTGTTGATGATGATAATATATTTATACACATCTGACGTAAAGGTAAAAAAAAAGCAAGACAAATTGTACCGAGCAACTAGGCATAAAATTAAATCCTAGTCGCCTTAAGTCGAAATTTATAGCTTTGTTGATTGGAAGAAGTTTTATTGTCCTCTGGGGCTATTCGCTCAAATACCGGCTCTACTTTACAACATTCGAAAACTAAATAACTGTAGAATAATTAACATTTTTTCGTTAATAGGTCTAATGTGTTGCCTTTAGCTGACATCCGAACAAAATCCCAACAAAGGATCTTGACGAAACATATGTATATTATGTAAGAAAATAAAATTATTCAAGGTGGAAATTCTGTAATTGCAAGTTCACTCTAAAAATATTTCAACGGGAAATAGATCATTTAGCCACGTAAGATTGATAACTTATTTACCATCACTGCTATCTAAGACACAACAACATCAAATTGCTCATGCAAATATAACGGTTCAGCAAAGATCATAACATCTTTTGATATGGATAGGATTAGTTTCTGCAAATGTTCATATTCATTGCTTTGTAACATAGTAGCAACGGCTGTTGACGTGTAAACATTAAATTTATCACACGAAAATTGGTTATTAACTCGCAATATTTCTCTTAGTACTTCAGAGCAAACTGTTGAAGCTGATTTAACCAATCCTCGACCTTGGCATTGCGGACATTTTTCACAAAATATTTGTTCTAAACTGTGATGTGTGCGCTTACGCGTCATCTCAATCAACCCAAGGGGAGAAAAATCATGAAGATGTGTTTTAATACGATCCTTTGCTAATAGATCCTCTAATGTAATAAAAACACGGCGTTTATGCGCAATTGATTTCATGTTAATAAAATCAAGGATAATGATCCCCCCTATATTACGCAAGCGTAGCTGATGCGCAATGGTTTTTGTAGCCTCTATATTGATATTAAAAATAGTCTCTTCAACATTCCCACGACCGACAAAACTTCCAGTGTTAATATCAATCGTCGTCATTGCCTCAGTTTGGTCGATAACAATATAACCACCTGATTTTAAATGTACTTTTCGTTCTAAAGTACGCGCTATTTCATTTTCAATATGATAAAGATCGAAAATTCTTTGTTTACTTGAATAATAATCTACTTTTCCATTAAGTTCAGGGATAAACGTCTTAGTAAAAGTAAGTAATGCATCATGCACTGTCCTAGAATCAATGCGGATCCTATCTATTTTGATATCGTATAAATCACGTAAGATCTGCAATGGCAACATTAACTCACCATACAACAAGCGATTTTCGTTGACAGCTTGCACAGTTTTTTTTAATGCATTTGTCCAGAGACTCTGCAAAAATACAGCATCTTGATTTAATTCTTCTTCGCTCGCCATTTGCGCAGCAGTGCGTATGATAAAACCACCAAGATCACTCAGATTACATTGCATGATTGATGTTAACCGATTGCGCTCAATTGCGCTTTCAATACGTTGAGACACCGCGACATATGTACTATTTGGCACAAAAACAAGGTAGCGAGAAGCAATGGTGATATCAGTGCTCACACGAGCACCTTTTTCGTTAATAGGCTCTTTCACAACTTGTACAATAATTTCTTGCCCTGCACAAACTAAGTCTGAAATATCTGTATTTTCAAATTTATTTTTATCATTCTTTGGTCTATTTTTACGCGGGACAACAATATCACTCGCCTGTAAAAAAGCCGCTTTTTTTAATCCAATATCAACAAATGCAGCCTGCATTCCCCGTAGGACGCGAACAACTTTCCCATTATAAACATTACCCACGACGTTTTTTGTTGTCGCCATTTCAACATGTAGCTCTTGCAAAATATTGTCATCAATCAATGCAACACGCGTTTCATTAGCAGTCACATTCATTAACAATTCAACAGACACTTTTACTCCCTAAAAAATCACTGATCAGTTGATCTGTTTCATAAAGAGGAAGGCCTACAATGGCACTATAGCTTCCCACTATATGAGTAACAAACTTAGCAGCAATCCCCTGAATCGCATAACCTGCGGCCTTATCTTTTGATTCACCTGTTGCCCAATAGTCTGTAATATCTTGTTCGCTTAATGATCGAAAGGTAACTTCAGAGATCACAAGCTTTGTATTTATTTTAATCGCATCAATAAGTGCAATTGCAGTGAAAACCTGATGAGTTTTACCTGAAAGTAATCCCAGCATTTGCACTGCATGTTTTTGATTTTTTGGTTTTCCAAAAATATGTTCACCCAAGACAACAATTGTATCAGCACCTAATACAGGTTTATTTTTCTTGCTATTGTTGAACCCTGCTTGTGCTTTTTGCTGCGCTAAACGCAACACGTAGTCTTGCGCTTGTTCTCCTTCTTGATGCGTCTCATTAATATCGCCTACCACTTGAGTAAATGGGATATTAATTTGCTTTAAAAGTTCAAATCGTCTTGGGGAATTTGATGCGAGATAAATCATAATTTTTCTGCGACATTAAATTTAAGACGGATAGCGCGCATAAAAAGAAAAAACCAAGGCCAAATTAGCATTGAGGTAAAGACACCCAAAAAATAATACCCATGGAAGACAATCTCTTGTTGGGATAAGGAAATTACATAAAGAAAAAGCTGATTCAAAAAAACGATAAAACCAACAATAATCGTTGTTTTTGCGATACTAAAACAGCGAATTTGTTGAAAGTTAATCGCAAAGGCATAGGAAAAAACTGGCAATGAAATGGCATGCATACCAATGGTTGATCCTAATAATAAATCAAGTATTAAGCCTAGAATAAACGCATGGAAACTACCTATTTTGTGTGGCATTGCTAACGTCCAATAAAGAAGCATCATCAAAAGCCATTCAGGCCTAAACACAGTTAAAAATAAAGGCAACGGCATAATAGATAAGATGAGCGCTATAAAAAATGAGCTATAAATAACTCCATAATTACGGAAGCTTGGCATCATTTAAATCCACTTTTTTTTTGAGATTGTCCTTATAAGGCCAAAGCAATAACAAATATCGACTTTTATCAAGTTTTGCTATGGGCTTTGCTGAAGCATCAGCATACAATTCTCCTTTGACATATGCAAAATGAGAAACTATTGCGACAGGGTATCCTGCTGGGAACACGCCTCCAAGAGCTGATGTCTCGAGGACATCGCCCACTTTTAGGTCCGCAGTACTTTGTATAAATGGAATATCTAACTTATTCCAATCGCCACTGCCATGAACATTTGCAATCAAGCCATTACGCCGTACACGTACAGGAACACCATGACTAGAATCAACAATAAGTAAAACACGACTTGTCGTATTTCCAACTTGAGATATTTGCCCAACAAGACCCAATGTACTGGTCACAGGTTGGCCTATATAAACACCATCATTCTTACCTTTGTTAATTAGTAACTGATATTTAAAAGGATCTGAACGAACTCTAATCACCTCTGTTATCATTCGTTTGTTAATAAATGTTTTCTTTGAATTTAGCAGTGATCGCAAGGCTTTATTTTCATTTTGGAGTTGTAATAAGAATTGTTTATCAGCAGATAAAGCAAGGTTCTTTTTTTCAAGATCAAAATTACGCTTTTGTAGTGCTTTTCTTGTCCATATGTATTGGGAGATTGTTTTTGATAATTGCTGAGGCACATCAGCAATATATTGGAGAGGGCTAACAAATGAGTTTAAATAAACACGCACAGATGAAAACAAATTAAATTTACTATCCGCAAAAAACAAAAAAATAGCAAGGGCTAACACAATGCCTAGCCTAATTGAGTAAGATGGACCTCTTGTAAATATTGTTTTCATGAATTAATCAATTATTCAGAATCGAATAAATCACCGCCATAAGTATCAATCATATCTAGAGCCATACCTCCACCTCGTGCAACACATGTCAAAGGATCATCTGCAACAATAACAGGGATCCCAGATTCCTCAGACAGCAACCGATCAAGCTCACAAAGTAAAGCACCACCACCAGTCAAAACCATTCCACGCTCAGAAATATCAGCTGCTAGCTCTGGTGGTGTTTTTTCAAGTGCCGTCATTACTGCGGTAACAATACCAGTAAGCGGCTCTTGAATAGCTTCTAAAATTTCATTGCTGTTTAATGTAAAAGTGCGGGGAATACCTTCTGCTACGTTAACACCGCGCACTTCTATTTCGCGGATCTCATTAATTGGGTGTGCAATTGCAATTGTTGTCTTAATACGCTCTGCTGTTATTTCACCTATTGTACAACCATAATTACGACGTACATAATTAATAATCGCGTCATCAAATTTATCGCCGCCAATACGTACTGAGGACGAATAAACAACACCATTTAACGATATAATCGCCACTTCTGTTGTACCTCCACCAATATCAATAATCATTGATCCTTTCGCTTCAGATACTGGCATACCCGCACCAATAGCTGCCGCCATTGGCTCATCAATCAAAAAAACATCTCGGGCACCTGCCCCTTGAGCTGACTCCCGAATGGCACGACGTTCAACTTGGGTAGATCCACAAGGAACACAAATTAGTACGCGAGGGCTGGGACGCAAAAAACTATTGTCATGTACTTGTTTGATAAAATACTGTAGCATTTTTTCCGTAATATAAAAGTCAGCTATCACACCATCTTTCATTGGGCGAATAGCTTGAATATTACCAGGTGTCTTGCCAAGCATTTGTTTTGCTTCGCGTCCAACAGCTGCAACACTTTTACCTGCTCCATTTTTATCCAAACGTATTGCAACAACAGAAGGCTCATCTAATACAATACCTTGATTTTTTACGTAAATAAGTGTGTTAGCAGTTCCAAGATCAATTGATAAATCATTAGAGAACATGCCTCTAAGCATTTTAAACATAGGATATTCCAGTAAGTTAGTTTAAATTAAAATAATTTAGATGAGTTTAACAATCCAAATTTAAATCAGCAAGTGCATAAAGCAATTAAACAACACTTTATTTAAAAAAACTAACTCACTGAACATTCAACAAATATTTTTGACCGCATCGCGTATTTTATTTAGAAGTATAGCACATTATGTTTATGGTTTTGCATTGTTCATCGAAACTACTATTCAAACAGGTTTTTTTCCCTATCCCACCAATTTGTATTAGGAATAATAAATGATCTGTGACTGCTAGCGTAAAGTGTTTACTCGTATCAATGCTGATTGATCCTGTCGCCCTAATTACATGACTTGCCGTAAATAACGCATCTAAAAAGCTAAACCTGACAATGAGGATATGACGATCATTATAAGCAATGTATCATGATTTCACAAATCGACCGAAGCCAATCACTGCAAATTGTTTTTTCATGATCCACATTCCTTATTATTTTAAATGACTCATCAAAGAAAATTGTTGAAAATAATCAGGAAATGTTTTTGACGTACATTTTGGATCATTGATTGTGATCCCGGTATCACTCAAAGCCACTAATGAAAAGCACATCGCAATGCGATGATCATTATAAGTATCAATTTCGGCATGCTTGAGCGGCTCTTTACCTGTTATTTTAAGAAAGTCTTCACCTTCTACAACATTTGCTCCAACTTTTCGTAACTCTGTCGCCATTGCGTGTAAACGGTCGGTTTCTTTTACCCGCCAATTATAAACATTATTTATTGTAGTCGTTCCTGTTGCAAAAAGAGCGACAATCGCAATGGTCATCGCGGCATCAGGCATATGATTAAAATTCATATCAATGGCTTTTAAATCACCTTTGCTCGCTTTAATGAAATCATCTCCCCACTCAATTTTAGTGCCCATTTTTTCAAGCACATTAGCAAATTGAATATCACCTTGCACTGATTTTTTACCAACGCCCGTCACTGTGATTTCTCCACCAGCAATCGCAGCTGCGGCTAGGAAATAAGAGGCAGAAGAAGCATCACCCTCGACAAGATACAATTCTTTTGCAGTATATGTTTGATTGCCCTTAATTTTAAAATATTGATACTTACCCTTTACATTTTCCACTTCAACACCAAAATCAGACATTATTTGTAAAGTGATCTTAATGTAAGGTTTCGAGACTAACTCCCCTATAATTTCAATGCATGTATTTTGCTTCGCCATCGGCGCGGACATTAACAAAGCAGTTAAAAATTGACTGGAAATACTGCCTTCAATTTTGATGTTTCCGCCTTTTAATCCCGTCCCTTTTATTTTTAACGGTGGAAATTTTTTATTTTTCAAATAAGATATATCAGCGCCTGCTGACTGCAAAGCCTCCACTAATGATCCAATTGGACGCTCAAACATTCTCGCCTCACCCGTTAAAACATAGTCTCCTTGCCCTAAACACAGTACCGCACATAACGGCCTCATCACAGTACCTGCATTACCTAAATAAAGCGTCATCTGAGCTTGTTTATCAGTATTAAACGCGCGACCTAATCCTTCAACAACACACTGCGTTTTATCAGCAGACAACTGATATTTAACCCCTAATTGTTTCAGTGCAGTCAGCATATAGCGAACATCATCACTATCAAGCAGGTTAGTTAGGCGTGTTGTGCCTTTTGCAAGCGCCGCGAGCAGCAAGGCACGATTTGATAAACTTTTTGAGCCAGGTAAATTAACTTTTCCATTAACTTTACGAATGGGTTTTAATACTAATTGTTCCATTTTAATTTCTTTTTAAGTTTAATACTTTAATTAAAGCATCTTTAAAGCGCTGATTTTCTAATTGTGTTCCTATACTAATACGTAAATGATCCTCTAACCCATAAACTGTAATCGGTCGAACAATAATACCTTCTTGGAGTAGTAATTGATAAACTTCATCACCTGATTTTTTATCGCTTAATTGTTCCGTAATGCGTGAATTAACATTTACAGTGATAAAATTTCCCATAGAAGGGATATATTCAAGTGAATATCTTTCAAAAAACTGCGTTAAATCGCGCATGCCACGATCATTTAATGCAACAGTTTCATTGAGAAAATCTTCATCAGCTAATACAACTTCTGCGGCTTTTAAAGCAAGTACGTTACAATTAAATGGCTGGCGGACTCGATTTAAAATATCTGCAATTTGTGTATTTGAAATCATATAACCAATGCGCAAACCTGCCAGTCCATAGGCTTTTGAAAAAGTACGAGAAACAATTAAATTAGCAAACTCAGAGATCCACTCCAATGAATTACCACGCGCAGTGATCGTAACATACTCAAAATAGGCCTCATCCAACACCACCAGCACATTACTTGGTACTTTTGTTAAAAAAGCATAAAGATCACTTTGAGCTAAAAAACTACCCGTTGGATTATTCGGATTAGCAATAAAAATCAGCTTAGTTTTCACCGTTATTGCAGCTAGCATTGCCGTTAAATCATGCCCATATTCTTTTGCAGGAACAACAACCGCTTTTGCGCTAATCGCCTGAATGATTAACGAATAAACAATAAAAGCATGTTGTGCTAATATAACTTCATGATCACTTGTCACAAAGGCACGCGCAACTAATTCAAGCAAATCATTTGAGCCATTACCTAAGGTAATTTGTTGACAGCTTACTGTATATTTATCAGCGAGTGCTTGTTTTAAATAAAACCCATTCGCATCTGGATAACGAGTTAAATTAAATAATAATGCTTGTAGTGCAGATTTTACTGCATCACTTAATCCCAATGGATTTTCATTTGAGGCGAGTTTGACAATATTCGTTAGCCCCAATTCTCGTTGTAATTCTTCGATCGGTTTGCCTGCCTGATAAGGTTGTAGTTGCTGAACTCCGATGTTTGCAAGTGATAGAAAATCACACGGCATTAGATCTCCTTAAGAATATTTACGCTCAAAACCAACCATGAAATCAACCAAAGATTGCACACCTTCGATTGGCATTGCGTTGTAAATATTCGCACGCATTCCTCCCACTGATGAATGCCCTTTTAGCGAGAGTAAGCCCGCCGCTGTAGACTCACGTATAAATGTTTCATTGAGCCCCTTATTAGTAAGGCGAAAAGGAATATTCATGCGACTTCTTACACTAAGATCAACATTGTTTGAATAAAATGTGGAAGCATCAATACAGTCATAAAGTAGTTTCGATTTGGTGATGTTTTTGTGCTCTAGTGCGCCAATACCTCCTTGCTTTTTAATCCATTTAAAAACAAGTCCAGCGAGATACCAGGAATAAGTTGGCGGTGTGTTATGCATCGAGCCTGCATTTGCTTGAATTTCATAATTGAGGATTGAAGGGATAGATCTTCGCGCAAAACCGAGTAAATCATCACGTACGATGACAACTGCAAGCCCTGACGGACCGATATTTTTTTGCGCACCCGCATAAATAATGCCAAAATCAGATATATTTATCTTGCGAGATAATATTGTTGAGCTCATATCTGCAACTAATGGAACCTTACCTGTTTTAGGTACATCAAATATTTCGATACCTTCAATGCTTTCATTAGTGCAATAATGCACGTATGCCGACGTTGGATTTATTTTCCAATCACTGACAGGCATAACCGCTGTTTTACCATGTTTTTCTATAATGATATCCATTTTCGAAATGCGCGCATACTTTTTAGCTTCGACAATCGCCAGTTTTGACCAGTGTCCAGTCACTAAATAATCAGCTTCTAATTGATCACCGAGTAAATTAAGTGGTATTGCAGCAAATTGACCACGCCCACCACCATGACAAAAGAGTACTTTATAATTATCAGGGATATTCATCAAATCTCTTAAGTCTTGCTCTGCTTCTTTTGCCAACGCCAGAAATTGAGAACTTCGATGACTCATTTCCATGATTGAAACACCCAAACCATGCCAATTACAAAACTCCTCTTGCGCTTGTTTCATTACATCAACAGGCAACATAGCAGGCCCTGCACTAAAATTAAAAATACTGTTCATAAATTTCTCTTTAAAAATAAGTGGGTTAATTCCGAATATTATACCCATATTACGCAAAGATGCTTTGTCAGACTTAATATCGGATGTCAGATCAAGGCAAAACATAAATTAATAATTATTCTTTTTTTTAGAATACTAGATAACAAATCTAGGTTTCGAGTATTGCACCATTGAGCATGACTAATTGCATCATACTCGCTCGTTATAGAATTTCGACTTAGAATAACTCGTTAAGCATTAAAACTTTGTTTTAATTCGACCTTAAATGATTAACTACATTAAACATCGAGTGCGAAATTTTATGCCTAGTGTATTGGTACAATTTCCAGATCTGACTTTCACCTATACGACACAGGGGTAAAATACCACATTACTTATTTAACTTACACTTTAGGATCAGGATCTTCATCCACGTCGAAGCTACCATTTTCATCAATAGGAAAATCAACTAATTCATCAGTAACTAAAGCGTCAAAGTTCATTTTAGTTCCCTCTTCAGTATGCAGCTCAGGCTGTTCTTTTATCTCATCAATGCGTTGTAATGCAACAATTTTTTCATCTTCACGCGTTCTAATTAAGGTCACGCCTTGTGTATTACGCCCAACCACAGATACGCCGCATGCTGGGGTACGTACAAGCGTACCACGATTTGAAATGAGCATGATTTCGTCATTTTCATCAACTTGTACCGCGCCAACGACTTTGCCGTTACGTCCACTGACCTTAATGGAAATAACACCTTGACCTCCACGACTTTTGGCTGCGTAATCAGATAACGCGGTACGTTTACCATAACCATTTTCAGTTGCCGTTAAGATATGGCCTGTGTCATTTGGCACAATGAGCG
This sequence comes from Psychromonas sp., assembly GCA_023145575.1. GTDB lineage: Bacteria > Pseudomonadota > Gammaproteobacteria > Enterobacterales > Psychromonadaceae > Psychromonas. Next base: position 6,897 of record JAGLDN010000051.1, on the reverse strand, counting down.
ACACCACTTTTTCACCTTGTTTAAGTCTAATCCCGCGTACGCCAGTTGCCGTGCGTCCCATTGGGCGAACGCCTTTAAAACGTACTTTTTGTTCGCCATTTTCGTCAAGGACAGGATTGTCATTTTCATCAAACACTAAAATGTCTTCCGCTTCTTTAAAGCGAACAACTTTACCTGCATCTGAAAAAATCATAATTTCATTAGATCCATTAGTAATCTTCGCACCGATCAGCTCATTGTCCTCATTTAAATTTAGTGCAATTAATCCACTTGCTCTTCGCCGGCTATATGCACTTAATGCGGTTTTTTTGACCGTACCATTAGCCGTTGCCATAAATACAAATTTATCATCGTTATAATCCCTCACAGGTAAAATAGCGGTAATACGTTCATCTTCTTGCAACGGTAAAATATTAACAATCGGACGACCTCTCGCTTGTCGGGATCCTAATGGCAACTCGAATGTTTTAAGCCAGTATAAGCGCCCTCGTGTTGAAAAACACAAAATCGTATCGTGAGTACTTGCAACTAATAATTTTTCAATGAAATCCTCATCTTTCATTTTCGTTGCGGACTTCCCTTTACCACCACGACGTTGCGCTTCATAGTCGGACAACGGCTGATATTTAACATACCCTGCATGTGAAAGCGTGACAACAACATCTTCTTCTGTGATTAAATCTTCAATGCTAAGATCAGTTTCATTTGCGCCTATTTCAGTGCGACGAGCGTCTGCAAAATTAGCACGCACTTCTTCAAGCTCTTCACGAATAATTTCAAGCAAACGTGCGGCATCTTTTAAAATAAACAGCAAACCAGTAATAATATCAATTAATTCTTTGTACTCTGTTAATATTTTCTCATGCTCAAGACCTGTTAATTTATGCAATCGCATGTCAAGAATAGCTTGTGCTTGCACATCAGTCATATAATACAAACCATCATACATACCGAATTTTTCTTCGAGTGCATCAGGGCGTGCAACATCAACCCCAGCAGCATTGAGCATTGATGCAACATTACCGAGTTCCCACCCGCGTGCTTGTAAAGCAACTTTAGCTTCTAACGGTGTTGTAGACTGACGAATAAGTTCAATAATAGCATCGATATTTGCTAATGAAATAGCTAAACCTTCAAGTGTATGTGCACGCTCACGCGCCTTACGTAATTCAAATACGGTACGTCGCGTAACAACTTCTCGACGATGACGAATAAATGCTTGCAACATTTCTTTTAGGTTAAATAGTTTTGGCTGCCCATGATCAAGTGCGACAACATTGATGCCAAATGTGACTTGCATTTGTGTTTGTGCATAAAGATTATTTAAAACAACCTCGCCCACTTCGCCGCGTTTCACTTCAACGACCATACGCATGCCATCTTTATCGGATTCATCGCGTAACGCACTAATGCCTTCAATTTTTTTATCTTTTACAAACTCAGCAATTTTCTCAATTAAACGGGCTTTATTAACTTGGTAAGGTAACTCATGAACAACAATCGTTTCACGACCTGTTTTATCATCAATTTCAATACCCGCTTTTGCACGAATTTTTATTTTTCCGCGGCCTGTATGATAAGCCTCAATAATACCATTACGACCATTAATGATTGCAGCGGTGGGAAAATCAGGTCCTGGAATAAATTCAATTAATTCATTAATGGTGATTTCTGGATCATCTATTAATGCCAAACAACCATCAAGCACTTCACCTAAATTGTGGGGCGGAATATTTGTTGCCATACCAACAGCAATACCAGATGAGCCATTGATTAATAAATTTGGGATCCGTGTCGGCATTACTTCGGGGATCAATTCGGTACCATCATAGTTAGGGACATAATCAACCGTTTCTTTTTCTAAATCAGTCAGTAATTGATGGGCTAATTTATGCATTCTAATTTCGGTATAACGCATTGCTGCAGCGCTATCACCATCGACCGAGCCAAAGTTACCTTGCCCATCAATCAGCATGTAACGCATTGAAAAGTTTTGAGCCATGCGCACAATCGTATCGTAGACAGCAGAATCACCGTGTGGGTGATACTTACCAATGACATCACCGACAATACGCGCTGATTTTTTATACGGTTTGTTCCAGTCATTACGTAAAACATTCATTGCAAATAAAACACGACGATGAACGGGTTTTAATCCATCACGCACATCGGGCAAGGCTCGCCCAACTATTACACTCATTGCATATTCAAGGTAAGAATTTTTTAATTCATCTTCAATATTAATCGGGGATACATCAGGTGCAAATTCGTTCATAAAAACAGAAATCCTTTATTAGAAAAATTATTGATTCTACAAAAATAATACCATAAGTAAGAAATATACACAGCATTTACATACAATTTTAAGGATAAAATCACAGTACAAGAAAAAGAAAGTTATATAAAATATATCCCCATGCGACGTAAAGATGCAAAGTCAGATCGGAAAAGTATGCCAAGATACGATGCACAAAATTGACCTCTCGAAGATAAACTGCGTTCATCATCAAAGCTCGCATTGTGATCGCCCTTTATCCTTATATCTTTTAGGATTTGCCCTTTAGCGTATCTTGATAAAAATGAGACGGTTTTCATCCATATTTGATTATGTGTAGAGCTTGGATCTTGAGGTTATCCACTCAATTAATTGATAAAGCCAGTCTAACGCCTTCTTAATTACACCAATTATATATAAAAAAATTACGGCTACCTGTTGCTCTTATTGCTTTATGGGTGGTTTTTTAACCAAACAAACATTATTTTGGTTATTGACTTGGCTAAACACCATCCATAAATAAAATGCAATCGCAGACACTAACACTGGTCCTTAGCGCTTCATCGGCATCAATAAACGCTGCCTGCTTGGCTTATCATATTTATGAAGAACAGCTTTAAACTAGACAGTTACGATGTAACCACTTTTGCATTCCAAGACTAGAATACTCAATGTTGAATTCAGTCTTGATATATTGGCATTTTTCATTTCTTTGAGAATATATGTTGTCACTAAGAGGGTCAATGACCGTTTCAGGTTATTTTTGAGTTGATACATACTATTTAAGATGGCGAATGATACTCCGTTTGTCACTTCTTAACGCATTAGCAATCAAGTCATAAGATCAATGTTCTGCAGATAATAAAATAGCTTTTAATCATCGATCACATGCCACTTATTACGAGACATTTTGTGTCATAATTCGAGTGTTATCTTTTATAATTTGGATAGTGATATTTGCATTGAGTAATGATCATCTTTTAAAAAAAATTCAAGCACCTTTCAATAAATTTAATTATTTCAAAGATAACGGGTATAGATCTCGTATCGGCGGATACCTAATGTTGTATTTAAATGCAGCATGAGTATAATATTTATTATTCTAAATTACAGGGAATAACTTATTAGTTTTACCATGTAAAATTAATGACAGATCAATTATAGGTTTTGTAAATTGTTTTATGTAGAGACAAAACCTCGAGCAAATACTGCACTATTGTGTAATTTTGACTGTCAACTTAATTTAATAAGTAGACAAAATTTTAGTATCACTACAAGAGATGCATAAAATTCACCCAAATAATATACTCGTTACTAATATAATAGATCCAGACTGGGAACCTATCATGAAACGTGCTTCAACGATTGTCACTAACCGAGGCGGAACAACTTTTCATGCGTCGATGATTACCAGTAAAATGGGTATTCCTGCGGTCGTTGGCTGTATAAATGCAACCAGTAAAATCAAAACAGACGATAAAATGACTCTGTCATGTGCAGAGGGTGATACCAACTTTATTTATGTTAAGGCGCTTGATTTTACTGTTACCAAATCATAAATTAAGGACATACTTGAACTTCCTCTTAAAATTATGATGAATGTTGGTAACCAATATCGCACATTTTCTCTTGCTCGTCTGCTTCATGCGGGTGTTGATTTAGAGTTGCTGATGTTCACTATCATTAAGATGATCGGTATTCATCCTAAAGCACTGCTTGAATTTGATAAACAATCAGTTGATTTAAAGCATGGAATTACTGACAGCATTGCGAATTACGATGATCCAATTGAGTTTTACACCACTCAACTCAGCGAAGGAATTTCAACAATTGCAGCGGCATTATATCCAGAAAAGTAATCGTTATAATATCGGATTTTAATTCCAGCGAATATGCATGCTCATTTGGTGTATAAGATTTTGAGTCTGATGAAGAAGATCCCATGATAGGTTATCGTGGGGCTGCACGTTATTTATCGAAAGATTTTAGATATTTTTTTAATTAGAGTGTAAAGCGTTAAAACGTGCTCGCAATGATATGGATTTCACCAATTATAGAAGTGATGATCCCATTTGTGCGTACCATTGCTGAAGCTAAATCCGTAGTAGATATTTTAAAAGAGCATGGTTTAAAATGAGGTTAAAACGGTTTACGTATCATTATAATGTATGAATTACCCTTAAATGTACTACGTTACCGAACAATTTCATAAATATTTTGATGGATCCTCAATAGGATTTAACGATTTAACGATTTAACGCAATTGATCCTTGGCTTCGATAGATCTTCAGGGTTAATTTATCTTTTTTTGATGAACGCAAACTCGCTATTAAACGCTCATTAGACATGGCGATTAAAGCCTGCTAAGGCAAGTGAAAAATACATTGAAATATGTAGCCAAACCTCTCAGATCATAAAGACTTTGCTTCTTGGCTTGTCGATAAAGGGATTGATAGTCTGTCATTAAACCATGATACGGTTTTACCAACTTTGTTATATTTGGCTAGACAAGATCATGAATTAAGCTCGTTTAATGCCTTAAACCTATTAATTTTTTGTAATTAGCGACACAGATTAACTTTATCAGTTACCAGTAGAACTCAGCCCTTTTTGTTGTTGCCACAAATAAATGAGGAAAGTTTGATTTTATTTATCTTAATGGTTATTATTTGTTACTTTACGTTTATAAAAAATGGCTTCGTATGGATACATCTATCACATCAAAGGCCTTTTGAAAGGAAAATAATAAAATGAAAATGCACATTTTTTTCAAAGCTCTCTTTACTGTATCCATTTTCAGCATTACTCAACAAGCAGATGCCAGTCAATTTCAAATAAATTCTCAAACGGGAAGTGGAATAGGTCGTGCTTATGCTGGTGACGCTGTTATTGGAGACAATGCTTCTGTGATGGCGCGCAATCCTGCTGGAATAACTCTATTTACTAAAATGGCAGTGTCGTTAGGCGTGACAAGTACAACAGCAAGTATGGACATTCTCACAACGAATGAAGTAGTAAATGAAAGCAGTACTGCGATCAACCCTAATTTATACCTTATTGTGCCGATGACTGAAAATTTTTCCATAGGCATTCATGCTCAAACAGACATGGCTCCAAAAACAAGCGTAATAAGTGCCCTTGATGCTCTAAACCAACAACACATCTATGTCACTAATAATAACATCTTAAATGGAGGACTGATAACTTCTTATCGTATCAATAATAAATTTAGCCTTGGCGCGGGTATAGACTTTGCAAACAGCAAGGGAATATTATATAAAGTAGAGAAGAATGTTACATCCGAAAAATTTGATTATAATGGCTTTGGCTATGGCATTAACGGTGGCCTCATGTTTCAATACAATATTCACCATCGCTATGGCTTATCATACCATTACAGCCCTAAAATAAAAGTAAATGTAAATGTAAATAGCGAAACCCAACAAGTTCCTATTCCTATTCCGGATGCATTGGAGTTTTCAGGCTATGATAAGATACCCGCAACATTGATGGCTATTCACTATAGCTTGCAATGGACCCGCTGGTCTGATATTAAATCAAACTACCCAGCAGACGAATGGGAAGATCAATATGCTGGGGCGCTGGGATCGACTTTCTATTTAAATAGTGTTTGGGAGATACGTACAGGTTATCGCTATGAATGGACTAAGCCAATTAACTTAAGTGCCCTTGGTACGTCAAACGCCAAAAGACATTGGTTTGCAGCAGGCTTGACTTATAAAATGAATAAAATACGAATTGACTTTGGGGCTGCTTATTTATTAGGACAGACCACAAATTTTGAGCCTTCGACTAGTAATCCAACAAATGCTGCGCAATTAAAATCTATAAAAACAGATGGGATCATAGCTGGAGTACAAGCTAATTATTCCTTCTAAAATAACACTAAAATTCACAAAATAAGTTCCTGTTAGGGCTTAAACATGACATTAGGAATCGTCATTTTACCAATATAATTATGCTCTAAATTACAATGTTTTACCATTAAATGTGCATTGTTTTTTAGCATTTTTAATAGGATGGCTCTTGAGATATTATCTTCTTTGCCAATACATAACCGTGCTGCTTTAAGGTGCTTTGGCAGGGATTAGCTGCGCTACTCATTTTCGGTAGAATTAACATTCTTATACTGGTTACTCCCTTTCCGATTGTTGTAACGGGGCGTTCTTGTTTTCATAATAAAACGAGCAGGATACGCGCAGGGTTTGGACACTTACATCAATTAACATAGTTAAAAAATGATGACGTAGGGCAACTCGTTATGAATTAAAAGCCTTATTTTAATTCGACCTTTGCTGATTAATGCAGTTAATCCGCAAGAAAATATTTTATACCTCGTTTCTTTGATACTATTTACCAATCTAACTTGTCATCTTTACGTAACATGAGTATATACCCGTGTTACTTCATTATGCTTGGTTAGGCTTTAGATCGGACATCAGATTAAGGCATAACATTAGGTAATTGCAGTCACTTTTCGAATGTTATAACGCAGAGCTGGTGTTTGAGCTAAAGCCCTGTAGAGCAAGGAAACTTGTAACAATTAGCGTTGTTATAAAATTTCGACTTAGAATAACTATTTAGGAATTAAAGTCTTTATT
>JAGLDN010000500.1 GCA_023145575.1 Psychromonas sp. | reverse complement strand
GCAGGGAGTTTTTCGCAAACATCAACAGGCTGGATAACAAATAAAGATCACCCCCCTGTAACAGTGCAATTGAAATTGTCAGGAAAATTCGATGCAGAAAGTAAACAGTTGGATGCCATTCTGAATGTTAACTTGGAAGGTGATTGGAAAACGTATTGGCGCTCTCCGGGTGAAAGTGGTGTTGCCCCTGTTTTTAAATGGGAAGACGACTCAACAAACATTGCTGATGTTATTTGGTCATGGCCAGCGCCGAAGCGTTATCCTGTATTGGGGATAGAAACACTTGGCTATAAGCATGAAATTCATTTTCCAATAGCAATATCAGTAAACGACCCGACAAAAGAAGCAGTCTTACGCGGCACGATCACGCTCCCTTCTTGTACGTCTATTTGTGTGTTAACCGACTATCCTGTTGACTTGTTTTTTACCGCTAATGACTTAACCGTTGATAACGATATTGCCTTTGAATACCAACAAGCGTTAGGCGCAGTGCCTGTTTTAATTACAGCAGAGCAGGTGAAGCAAAAACAAAATAATCTCACGATCAATGAACTTGATAGTTATTGGGATCAAATTAACCAACAGGTCGTTGTTAAAATTAAAAATCAAGTTAATTGGAAAAATGCAGATATATTTATCGACCTGATTGGCGAAGAATACGAAACCACCTTTTTTAGTAAGCCGAAAATAAGTGTATCAGAAAAAACATTGATCGCTTCTTTTGATGTCAGCAGTTGGGGAGGAGATGTTAATCTTAGTCAGGTAAAAATACATGCAACAGTGATTGATGACAACTTGGCAGTAGAACTTGTTAGCGAAACATCAAATAACCCTATTATTTTTTCAGGTTCAGAAAGTAATATTTTCACCATGTTTTTATTTGCGTTGCTTGGTGGGTTGATCCTCAATGTAATGCCTTGTGTGTTGCCTGTTTTGGGGATGAAGTTAAGCAGTGTTTTAGGTGCGCATGGTCTTGAAAAAAGTAAAATTCGTCGTCAATTTTTGGCATCTTCAGCGGGTATCATCACTTCATTTTGGTTGTTGGCAGGCTTTCTGCTTTTATTGAAATTTTCAGGACAAGCACTGGGCTGGGGGATTCAATTTCAAAATCCTTACTTTATTGCAGTGATGGTGATCATTACTGCTATTTTTGCAGCTAATATGCTTGGGGTTATTTGAAATTCAATTACCATCAAGTGCGCAAACTTGGCTAGCAACTAAAGGTGATGACTCTTATATCGGGCATTATTTGCAAGGCATGTTTGCAACGTTATTGGCAACCCCTTGTAGTGCGCCATTTTTAGGAACGGCTGTTGGCTTTGCATTAGGGGCTTCACCGCTTGCATTATTGGTTATATTTACGGCGCTGGGTTTAGGTATGGCATTGCCTTGGCTATTAATTGCTGTATTCCCTTCGATTGCATTATTGTTACCAAAACCCGGAAAATGGATGGGAGCGGTTAAAGGTTTCTTTGCGATTCTGATATTGTTAACCAGTGCTTGGCTATTGAGTTTGATGGTTATTTTTGTAGGACTTGGTTTGGTATTACTTATCAGCCTATTATTCGTGATTATTTTCTTTGTGCTCATTGCTAAAAAACAAGGAAAAAAAGTTGCATTGATAGTGCTTGCATCAACACTCATTTTTAGTGCAACTGGATTATTAGTTGGAAGTCTAACGGCAAGCTATTGGGCGTCGCCAATAAAAAATGATTTGCAATGGGAAGATCTAAATGTGGATTTTATCAATGAGCAAGTTGCACAAGGAAAAACAGTTTTTGTTGATGTAACTGCCGATTGGTGTGTGACGTGTAAGGCTAATAAAATTGGTGTGAT
>JAGLDN010000050.1 GCA_023145575.1 Psychromonas sp. | reverse complement strand
TTATATACCCGTGTTACTTCAAAGTAATTTTACGTCACATGGGTATACTAAGTCTCGACTAATTTTTGAGAATATTAACTTTGATATCCATCCGTGGAATATCCTCAATTTCCTAATTTTTTCTGCGACTTAACGAAGGTTTTTCAATTGCAATTAAATCACCACTACGTGTTTGCAGATATAAATAATTTTCAGTGACTATCGGTGCTATATATAAACCATCTGAATCAAGCTTTTGTTGTGCAACAAATTTACCGTCATCTCGATTAATCCAATACAAATAACCTTCTGCATCCCCGATAACAATATACTGATTAGCAACCGCGATACTGGTGACATTTCGATAACTTAGCTGTTTGTTTTCCCAGATTTTTTTTCCTGTCATTTGGTCTAGTGCATAGATGTAACCACGATGATCTGTGATATATAAAGTTTCTCCTGATGCTGCAATATTATTATAGCCAGAATAAGGTTGCGACCAGAGTTGTTTGCTGGTTAATAATTGAATTGCAACCATGTTGCCATTATAAGCCTGCGCATATATCACGTTATCAATGATCACAGGCTTCATATCAATATCAGTTAAGCGATCAAGCGCTGTTGCACCATGCGCTCGTGCAATTGGTAATTCCCATAAGGGTTGTCCTGTCTGTAAACGCACAACACAAAGGAAACCATCACTGCGACCATAAACAACGCCACCTTCTGCAACCGATGGCGCACTGCTTCCCCTTAAACTAAGGTTTGGTTGTTTATTGCTTTGAGACCAATTTTCCTTGCCCGTTTGGGCATTCAATGACAGTAAATCCCCGCGATTTGTATGCACAATAACCATGTCGTCTGAATAAACAGGTGTTGCGATAACTTCACCTTTTACATCTGAAATCCATGCCAACTTGCCCTGTTTTTTGTTGATAGCAAGCACCTGTCCGTTTTCAGTGCCAATGAATAAAAGATCACTATCTTGACCAATACCGCCTGAGAAACGTGCCGCGCTATTAAAATCATTTTTAGCTATCTTACTCAAATCAACTGACCAAATCGTTTTACCGGTCTGTAAATTCAATGCTGAAACTTCGCCATCACGAGATGCGGCATAAACGGCATCGCTATCTGTTGCAGGTGTTAATTGTGAATAGTATTTTCCGACACCACTGCCAATACTTGTTGTCCATGCGATAACTGGCTTATAGCTCTGTTTGAAAACTGGACGCTCATTCATGGTGAACACCGGTTTTTCGCTTGAAAAAATAGAACAACCTACTAACATAAAGAGAGAAATTAGCAGTAATAATAAATGTTTAGCACCATTTTGCATTTGTTATCTCTATATTATTTCGTTTGAGGTAAGTGTGTATCATGCATTTTATCCGCGGGCAATGTTACATCATTCAGCTGCATTTGCAAAATGGGATCAACATTGCCTCGACTTTTATCAACAGCAAGTTTAAATGCATAATAAGCTTTAACTGTATCGCCTTTTTTTAAATAAACTAGCCCTTTTATTTGATTGGCTTTAACGGCAAAGGAAGGTGCTGTAATTAGTCCTACTGTTTTAATGGCATCATCAAATTTACCAAACGCAAGTTGAACTTTTGCAAGTCGCAAGTTGATCACTGGATCCAATGGTGCGTACTTGTTGTAAGATTTCAGTTGAATCAGCTGAGATATTGCTTGTTTATATTCTTTTTGTTTAACAAATTCTTTTGCTAATAACAATGATACGAGCACACCGTAGTTATTGTTTTTATTATCCTTTACGAATTTCTGCATCTCATCACGTTCATCGTTTATACCTTTTTCTTGAAATTTTAGCATTAAATTAGAGTATGTTTGAGATGCTTTTTCTAAAGAGGATTTATGTACACTTTGATAGTAATGCCAGCCCCCTATACAAGCTATAATGATAACAGCGCTAATCATTAAAGTTGCCCCATACTTTTTCAAGAAGCGTCTAATTGCATCAATTTGTTGTTCTTCTGTTTCGTAGCCTTCGATAATATCAACCATTTATATAAGTCCTTTGTAATTGAAGTTTATGCCCATGATACTTCGAAATGCAAAATCAGCAAGGCAAATTCGGCAAAGATGTGAAGCATTAAAATGAAGCATCGCCGCGCTAAGACGAGATTTTATAACCAAACAAATTGGATCAAGTAACCTAGCCCGTTAAAGCACTAGTTCAAATGCCAATTCTTCGCTGTGCCACCATCACGGGAATAAATATTCTTTCAGGTTACGCCTTACTCTTACACTTGAGTGGTACGTGATAAAGTATATTGACGTAGTATGGTTATAAATGTCATTTTTTATAAAAAATTTGAGTTAACACTGTTATTAACTCTTCCATCATGATGGTTTTCTGCTGTGTTTTACCTTCTAAGTCCTTGATCGTGACGGTACCATCTTCAAGTTCACTGCCTGCAATAATCAAAGCGAGCCTGGCGCCACTTTTATCCGCGCGTTTCATTTGTTTTTTGAAGTTACCAGCGCCACAGTGATGCATTACTTTTAATTGAGGAAGTTCACTTCGAATAAGTTCTGCCATTTTAAAACCTGCCAACTCTGTTTTATCACCCACTAAAACAGTATAAATATCGACATCAGATTTTATATCCGAGCTAAGCGTTAAGGCATCAAGGATCAAAACGATACGTTCAAGGCCCATCGCAAAGCCAACTGCAGGTGTTGCTTTTCCTCCAAGTTGTTCAACAAGACCATCATAACGCCCACCAGCACAAATTGTCCCTTGAGATCCAAGGCTTGTGGTAACCCATTCAAAAACAGTACGGTTATAATAATCAAGACCACGTACAAGCCCTTCATTTACAATAAACTTAACACCAGAGGCTTGCAAGTATGTTTGTAACTGCTCAAAATGTTCAATCGATGGTTGGTCATAATATGCTGATAATTTCGGCGCATTCACTAATACTGCTTGAACAGCAGGATTTTTACTATCCAGAACGCGCAAAGGGTTTGTCAGCATGCGACGTTTGCTATCATCGTCTAATACACTTTCGTGTTGCATTAAAAATTTAGATAAAGCATCTTTATACACTTCGCGCGTAGCATTGGAACCGAGTGAATTAATATGCAGTTCAACACGCTCTTCAATACCGAGCAACTTCCATAAACGCGCAGAAAGCAAAATGATTTCTGCATCAATGTCAGGCGTTGCAATACCAAACGTTTCGATACCAAACTGATGAAATTGACGGTATCGACCTTTTTGTGGGCGTTCATGCCTGAACATTGCGCCACAATACCACATTCTGCGCTCTTGATTATATAATAAACCATGTTCATTACCTGCTCTGACACATGAGGCAGTACCTTCAGGACGAAGCGTTAAACTCTCTCCATTTCTGTCAATAAAGGTATACATTTCTTTTTCAACAACATCTGTCACTTCACCAATTGCACGTTTAAACAGTTCGGTTCTCTCAACAATCGGCATTCTAATTTCACTGTACCCGTAGCTTGAGACTACCTGCCTTAATAATGACTCTAATTTTTGCCAAATAGCTGTTTGTGAAGGCAATGTATCATTCATTCCCCGAATAGCTTGAATTTTTTTAATCACGTTAGTTTCCGATCAGTTTTTGCGGTATATACCCATACCGGCTATAAATTAGTTCATGTAAGGCAGAAATTGCTATTATACTCATGTGACGTAAAGGTGCAAGAATACATGGGTATAGCTTTAACATGATCTATGAAAACAACTCAGTCATAAAGAGGTGGTTTCTTTTCGAGTTAAAGAGTTATCAATACGTGTCACGTCATTGCGAAAATCGTACTGTATACATTTGCACCACTCGGTGATCATTAGCCTAAAACAACCATACTTTGATACTTTAGATATTTTCGCCAGAGTTTAGGCATAAAATTGGGGGGGGGGGTGTAATTCGCCCAAATAGCAGGTAATAAAGACTTATTGCCTCACTCAAGAATGCTTTCAATAGGTCCATTTGTATCTACAACAACATACGATCCTCAGATATTAGTAATAATTTCTATACTAATGACATCACATGTAATAGTTATACATCCCTCACTTGACTTAAGCGCCATAAGTTTAGTCTATCCAAGAGACACAAAATCTGTGGCGCGCCAATTTGCTTATACCCGATACCAATCAAGGTGCTTTATTTAGTCTATAGGTCGAACACTATGGCAAGACGCAGTTTGATGACGTCTCAACAATTTGCGAAGCTAATCGTTTGCTGGTAGTTTAAATAAAAAGATATTGAAACTTTAATGGTTAGTCCTTATCAAATACAACCAAGCTGTCTTTGATAAATTAACTACGTTAATTAATTTGTTGGTGTTTAAATGAAAAAAGTCATTTAGAGCTTATTAGTTTTCGAGGTGTCAGCCAACGTGAGGCAAACTTCATCAACGTTTTTCAAGGTGTACCAAAAAGTCGATAGGTATCGATGGAACAAATTATATCGGAGGCTTTGCGTCTAAGATGGGCTTTCCTCACGCTTGCTATATTTTATACATTGAATAATAACGATTATATATCCATGATACTTCAAAATACAAAGTAAGCAAGGCAAATAGTGCTGAATTTGTACCTTTACGTCACATGGGTATATTGGGCAAATTTAACAACCAAGTGCATAATCGTTACCTTGATGATCCTAGGATATATTTTTCCATCATTTCAAATGAAATTAGGCAGATTGAAATAGCATACCGTTGTTTCAAGAGCGACTAGAATATTGGTGACAAATGACGTGTCGCCTGGAATCGTTTTTGTTAACATCAAAAAAGGGTGATGCGCTATGTTATCGTAGTAGGACAAATATGGAGGTTAATTATCGGAATGTTATTACTTATGTTTAATTATAGGCAAATAGGTTTAAGATAAAGCAATAGGTCGTTAGCTGCTTTTGCGGGTTTTTCTGCTTTCTTTTCTTTATTTGCTTGACGTACTAATTGACGTAGTTTTTGTCGGTCAAGGCATGGAAATGTGTTTAGCAACGCATTGATTTTAGGATCACCTTGGTCTATTAATGCATCGCGTAATAATTTTAATTGCTGCGTGGCATGTGTTAATTGTTGATGTTTATTATTTAACTTATCAAGCATTAAACGAATTGCATCAATATCTTCAGTACGTAATACTTTGCCTATATATTGAATTTGTCGGCGTAATGCTTCATGTTTATTTCTAATTTTATGTGCTACTTCAATGGCATGAAAAAGAAGATCACTGCCCGGTATTTTAGCAAGCTGTTTTTTGTTTAATTCAATCAATTTAAGACCAATATATTTTAATGCTTGTGCATCTCGTTTTATTTGTGATTTACTGATCTCATCTTGGCTAATTGTTTCGACTTTTTTATTCATTATTTTTGCTCTAATTACTTTATTGTGCGTAGTATAACGCATCTAATTATTTTTTTTTACTCAGACGGAATTTTTGATTATGATTGAACATAAAATTAACCTTGAAAATGCAGTAAGTGAGGCCCTTGATTTAGCGAAAAAACTTGGGGCAGATCAGGCTAGAGTTTCTTTGAATAAAACATCAGGGATATCAGTAAGTACACGACTAGGTGAAGTTGAAAATATTGAATTCAACCTTGATCACGGCATGGGGATTAGCGTGTATGTTGGTCAGTGTAAAGGCAGTGCATCTACGACTGATTTAAACAAAGAAGCGGTTCAATCAACAGTAGAAGCTGCTATTGATATTGCAAAATATACCTGTGAAGATAAATATACGGGTCTGATTGATTCACGTTATTTAGAAACTCACCCACTTGATTTATCGCTTTATTTTCCATGTGATAAAACAACAGTGCAGTTTCTTGAAATAGCTAAGGAATGTGAAGACATTGCACTACAAATAGATGATCGTATTGTTAATTCCGATGGCGCAATGCTAAATAGCCATTCAACTTTACATGTTTATGGTAACAGCCATGGATTTTTAGAAAGTTATGCAAGCTCTAGTCATGGATTAACTTGCTCATTAATCGCTCAAAAAGGCGATGAGTTACAAAGTAATTACAGTTATACTCTTGGACGAGCGATGGATGATCTTTTGTCCCCAAAATGGGTAGCACAAGATGCAGTAAAACGTACATTGGATAAACTCGGTGCAATAAAAATTAAAACACAGCAATCGCCTGTTATTTTTAGCCCTCAAATGGCAAAAGGATTATTCAGTGCATTGGTTGGTGCAATAAGCGGCGTAAATCTTTATAAAAAATCAAGTTTTTTGCTTGATAGTTTAGAAAAGAAAATCTTCCCAGATTGGCTAGAAATAACAGAAAAACCACATATTCACAAAGGTCTAGCATCCTTGCCTTACGATGCAGAAGGTGCAAAAACTATTGACCGCACCATTATTGAAAATGGTGTTTTACAAACCTATCTATTAGATAGTTATGCAGCTAAAAAATTGCAGATGAGAAGCACGGGTCACGCTGGGGGTATATATAACTGGTTTATAAAAACAGGGGGACTTAATTTAGCCAGTTTATTGAAAGAAATGGGCACTGGACTATTTGTTACCGAATTAATGGGGCAGGGTATTAATATGGTCACAGGTGATTATTCACGAGGTGCGTCAGGTTTCTGGATTGAAAACGGCATCATTTCTTATCCAGTTCACGAGATAACCATTGCTGGAAACCTCAAAGAAATGTTTATGGATATCGTCGCCATTGGCAATGATATAGATCCAAGAAGTAGTATAAAAACAGGTTCAATTTGGATTAAAAAAATGAAGATCGCAGGTGATTAATCGCATCGTTATACGTTTAAATTTTATGGTTGATGTGGGCAGATAATTTATCGCTGTAATGTTGCATCTTTGCGTTACATGGTAATAAACGACTTTAATTTGTTGGATCACGAGGTACATTTTATGCGATTTATTTTCCTTTTTTTATTGCTATGTTCTCCATTATTATATGCAGCCTTGCCACCTATTCAATTGGCAACTACCTTTCGTGATGATATTATAATTGATAACTATTGGGTAAGCGAAAAACTTGACGGTGTCCGCGCTTATTGGGATGGTAAGCATCTGTTCTCTCGAAAAGGCAATCAATTTCAAGCGCCGAAATGGTTTACCAAAGGTTTTCCGACTGCGCCATTTGACGGTGAATTATGGCTCGGCAGAAACAAATTTGAATTGGTTTCTGGTATTGTTCGCACCAAAAATGGTACAAAACAAGCGTGGAAACAGATCACCTTTATGATTTTTGATTTGCCAAGTTCACCCAAAAACTTTACTGAACGTTTAATTACGATGCAACGCTTGATTGATGAGAGTGATTCGCATTATATAAAAATAATCAAACAAGAAAAAATAGCGACACATCAAGCGCTTCAGTTAAAATTAAATGAAATAATTAAGTTAGGTGGAGAAGGGCTGATGTTGCATCATATTGATGCTTATTATCAGGTTAAACGTAGTCAAAATTTAATGAAACTAAAACGTTATGATGGTGCAGAAGCCGTTGTCGTTGCGCATATTGCAGGTAAAGGAAAGTATTTAGGGATGATGGGATCATTAGAAGTGAAAACAGATGATAATATCATTTTCAAAATTGGTACTGGCTTTAGTGATAAAGAGCGCGCAAACCCTCCTAAAATAGGTGATACTATTAGTTTTCAATATATAGGAAAAACTAAAAATGGTGTGCCACGTTTTGCTAGTTTCCTTCGTATTAGAAGTGATATTTAATGCTCTAGAATTCAACCATGATGTATCTGCATGATACTTTGCATTCGCAGACAGATGAGTGTAGTGTTTAAATAAGCGATAAAATTCAAATTAACACGGTTTTTGGCATTATTTTGATTGACATTCGATGGCAACAAAAATAAAATCATGTCCGTAAACTAAATGGGTATACTAGCAAGTTTTCCGGTGTTTCAATCGGCAGAATGTACTAAAGGCTTTAATTTTTAATACTTATTATTTTTATAAAGTCTTTGCCGAAAAATAGTGGATTTAAATATTGGTATTAAGGGGCTATAGCTCAGTTGGGAGAGCGCTTCGCTGGCAGTGAAGAGGTCTGCGGTTCAATCCCGCATAGCTCCACCATTTAAGTTGTACAATCCAATTTAATTGCAAAAATTGTATGTTATTGCGACCAATCATTTTTGTAAAGCCTCCAAGCGCATATCATCTTGTCGATACACTTCAATCTTTGCACCGTAACGCGCCTTATTTAATTTTTTATTGGAGTAAATTAATGCCGTACTCATCTCTTGCGCAGCGTTTTTAAATAAACCTTTTAAGGCAAGTAATTCGGCTTTGTTTTCATGCTCTTTCGCGCGGTTGTTAAGTTTTCGGTAAACCTCAATGGCAAGGATCCTTCCTAACATATTATCTGGATAGTCGCGAATAAAACGCGCTATTATCTTTTCTTCTTGTTTATATTGTTTATCTGACTTTAAAGCAGCGATAAGATTTAACGTGATAACTTTATTTTTTCTATCTTGATCATAAAACATAGTGAGTAATTTAATTAAATTTTTCTGTTTTCCAAGTGCAAGTGATGTATCTGAAAACAGATCAATATAAAAAATATTTCTCGGTGATTTTTTGAGTAAAGTGAGTATTATTTTGTTCGCTTTTTGAAATTTTCGATCTTTAAAATAGGCAAGTGCAAGGCCATATTCAGCTGCTTGCCTTGAGGCATAGTTTTTACGTTTCAATATACTCGTATATAAATTAATTGCTGCAGTACTTGTGATCGAATTAAACCTGACAGTAATTCGCGCTTTACTCAATTGAAAAGCAAGATGCATTGGCACCTTGCGTTTTTTGAATTGTGAAGCTCGTAATCTTGCTTCTGCTATTCGTGTTGCTGTCAGGGGATGCGTTGAAAGCATTTGAGGAGGGCTAGATGAATATTGATACTTTTCTGCGAGTTTTTCAAAGAAATTAGCCATATCATAAGGATCAAACCCAGCTTTGTAAAGTGTGCGAATACCAATTCTGTCTGCTTCATACTCATTTTGTCGGGTATAGTTAATGTTAGACTGCGCAGAAAGCGCCATGGTTGACGTCAGAGCGGCCATGCCTGCGGCTGGCGCTACTAATGCTAATAAAATAGATCCTGCCATCGCTGCAATTGTTGCGGGGTTATTAAATGATTGCTTTTCAAGAAAACGTGCGAGATGTCGCTGAGTTATATGCGCCACTTCATGTGAGAGCACAGCTGCTAATTCACTTTCATCATTTGCGTATAAAAATAAACCTGTATTTACTTTTATATTACCACCTAAAAATGCTGCTGCATTGATTTCATTATCCTGAATTAATAAGAAATGAAATGGCATGCGAACTGAATCTGCATGTCGCACAATTTGTTGTCCAATTG
Source organism: Psychromonas sp. (assembly GCA_023145575.1). GTDB lineage: Bacteria > Pseudomonadota > Gammaproteobacteria > Enterobacterales > Psychromonadaceae > Psychromonas. The sequence goes on along the minus strand of JAGLDN010000050.1, from coordinate 6,306 downwards.
TGCGAATGTATAGGTTCAAAATGGGATCTCTAATAATAGGTAAGGATTGGTTAGCCATCAAATTAAAAGCCCAACCATATTGTTTCTCTTTTGCAATCGTTAATTCCCCAGCGCCAGCTATTCCAATATCGGGAAGTGATGTGGAGGCATTAGCATTTGGCAAAGTAAAAAAAAGAAGGAATATTATTGAGAGTCGTGGCAATGTATTGAACATTCGATACCTTTAAATTAATAATTTATTTTAAATGTGTTGAGACATAAGCCTCCCACGGAAACACTTACTAAATTATTTAACTGATGTTACGCAGTTAAAATCTGCTCTTGATGCAAGGCATTGATTGAAGAGAATGGTTATTCCCTTGCCAAAATCAATAACAATGCATATACCCGTTACCATTCAAGATGCAAAATTCAGCACGCTGTGAGACAAACGGGCTCTTGGCGACAAGTTGAAAATCTAACTTGTTAAATTGATACTTTCTAACAACGAAGATGTTTGCCTCAAAGCTTGCCCTACGGATCATCAGCTCGAAAACTAATAAAGTTTAAATGAGTCTTTTTCATTAAACTCCTCTCATTAATTAACGAAGTTAATTAATGAGAGGATCGCGTTGCAGTATACGATAATGGCTAGCCATTAAAGTTTATACCCATGTGACGCAAAAATGCTTTGTCAGGATCAAGCTCGATGATCATAACAAGGCACAAAATTAGGTAGTTATTCACTTTTCGATTATTGTAACGCAGTCTTGGTTTTCGAGCTTGTGCCCCGCAGGGTAAGGCAACTAGTACCAACCTGTGTTGTTGTAAAATCTCTATGTAAAATAACTACTTAGGAATTTATGCCTAGCACCTTGGTACTATTTCCCTTGCTGAATTTACACTTTTACGTTACATGGGTATAAATATCAGTTTATTTAAACTACCTGCAAACGATTGCGAAGTTAATCGTTGAGAGGTCATCATACTGCGTCTTGCTTTAGTATCCGAACTGATGACTGAATTTTGCATTTTGGATGGTAACGGGTATATAAGCCTTTAAAACTCGCCTTTGGCGACAACTGATTAAATCATCTTTTGCGTTGCAATACTCAAAAAGTGAATAACAACAAATGGTTCAAGTCTTTTTTTAACCCTACCGAAGGGAGCGTTGCGCCTTGAACATGAATCACTCAAGTGTCCTGAAACGAGGATCTTCAGGTGTGATGGGTATAAATGCAATTAAGCAAGTTAATACCTTTAACGGAACGACCACTTTATGATTAAAATGCCAGCTAATAAATTCATTTTCATTTGAGAATGGCGTAGCTTGAACCGTGCCATAAAAATTAAATCGAGATCAGCAGATTCAATTTCAGGCACTTCTTTTTTTACATTTTTCCATAAATCGGACGAGCTAAACTGCCTATTGGATAAAAAACGAGTAATTTGATCGTGACTAATTTCTCCATCGAGAAGATAAACGAGTTGCAGTTGTGTAGCTCAATGATGTTACAAGGTAATCAATATAAAGCTCAAATATTTGTTTATTTTTATTCATAGCTACACTTTATCAGTTTTTCATATTAAATTTTAGTTTACTGCGTAACATCAGTAATTTAAAAATATTATTCTTTAATCATAAACAGTGAATGAGACAAGCAATATGAAACTATTATCTGATTTATTTACACATGATTCAAGTATTTTATATCCTCGTATTTCCATCAACATGAGACACAGCATATTGAGGTATACCTTAAAAAATGAAATGTCTACTAATAACTGATGTTACGCACTTAAAATCAGTTATTAAGACACGATCCAAGAGTAAAATCTAAAAGAGATAATAAGGGGTAATTACAATGTTGCCTGAATCCATTTATCTGCTAATGTTTAACCTATGAACAGTTGAGAGATTGAATGTTTCGTTTTATAGTGATCATCGAGTATGTAGCGTAGTTTGCATCATGAAAGAACATGAGTATAATAAAAGTATTTCTATTTACGGTTAGTAAGTTTTTATATCTCAAATCTACTAATTTTCTGTTATCCCTCTCATAATAGACTCAATTGCTTTCTTTATTGTTAACGGGTAAGTTTGGTTAGCAATTAATTAGGAGTTCAATGTTTATTATCTCGTCTTAAGGCAATATTAATGTTTAAACAATTTTATCAGTGGTATCAAAAACGCTTTACAGATCCTAATCTAGGTGTGCTATTTCTTAGTTTAATCATAGGCATTGTTTTTTTTTATTTGCTCGGGGCTGTTTTAATCCCATTATTTGTCGCCATTGTACTTTCTTATTTACTTGATAGACCCGTGACACTACTTACTAGATATAAGGTATCTCGGGGGATTGCAACATTAATAGTGATGAGTATGTTCATCATACTATGTGTTTTTTCTCTTGTTGGAATATTACCAGCTTTATTCAAACAAGCGAGTGCATTTATACATGATTTGCCTATTATGTTGAATAAATTTCAAGCTTACCTGATAAATCTGCCAATAACACATCCTGAAATGGTAGATGCAGATATGATCAGCAATATGTTAGAGCGTGTCGGTAAGTATATGTTAAATAGTGGCGGATTGTTGCTGTCTTATTCCTATGCATCTTTGATTAATTTAGCGGTATTGATTATTTATGTCATACTCGTGCCGTTAATTATCATTTTTTTACTCAAAGATAAGGTTTATCTAATGCAGGGAATATCTAAATGTTTGCCTCAAAATAGAAAGTTGCTGATTCAAGTTTGGAATGAAATGGATACCCAAATTTTGAATTATATACGGGGTAAAATAATAGAAATGATAATTGTTTCTATAAGTACTTATTTTGTATTTCTCATTTCAGGTATTCGCTATTCTGTGTTGTTGGCTGTGCTCGTTGGCATTTCTGTTTTAATACCTTATGTTGGTGCGGTGGTTGTTTCAGTGCCAGTTCTTTTAATTGGGCTATCTCAATGGGGATTAAATTCTTCTTTTTTCTATATGCTTATTAGCTATTTGATTGTGCAAGTCATTGATGGAAATTTAATTGTTCCCTTAATTTTTTCTGAAGCGGTGAGTTTGCCCCCTGTCATTATTATTGTCTCCGTGTTAATTTTTGGTGGACTTTGGGGTTTTTGGGGGGTATTTTTTGCAATACCACTTGCATCGTTAGTTAAAGCAATTTTAAATGCTTGGCCAAAAAGTAACTTAACTAATGGCGTAAGTTGATGTAACTGGCTGTTCTTTTTATGAAACTTACACTTGGTCATAAGTTATTTTAAGCAATAAAATATAAAAATATTTATTGTTTTTGGTATAATACCAAGGAACAGCATTCTATCTATCAATGATAAGATGATAATTATTATATCGTTATTCACTTTTTGAAGGTTCAGAGTAAGGCTGACTTTTGTAGTTTTACCCTGCGGAAATTGTAGAGTTGAACTGATCTAGGTGGTTATTAATTCCACCTAGAGCGACAGTTATGAATTAAATTCTTTATTTTAATTCTCCTAGCAGATTATTAACGTAGTTAATCATCGAGAACCCCATTTTATATGTAGTATCTTTCTAGAATGTGCGTTGTTGATTGTTCATTTAGCTGACATGGTCGAAATATTTTATATTTTATATTTTATATTTTATAATTTATAATTTTATAATTTAAAATGAAATTTATTTGTCACCCTTGAAAAGGTGGGATTTGCCCCCATAAATGTACTCTGAAATTCTTATTGTTTAAATAAAGCAAAATGAAGGAAAACAAAATGCAAGTTGTAATCGAAGAAAAAGAAGGACTAGAACGAGAATTAACTATCACTAATGATGCTTTAATATTTGATGAAGAATTTGATAAGCGGGTCAAGAAATTATGTCAAACCCAACGCATAGATGGTTTTCGTACAGGCAAAATACCTGTATCTGTTATTTTGAAACGTTTTAGCAAACAAATTGAGGATGATATTTCTAACGAATTGGCAGAGCGTTACTTTTATGAAGCTGTTATGGCTGAAAAAATCAAACCTGCAAGTAAGCCAACTTTTGAGCATTTGCCACGTATAAAAGGCGAAGAATTTGCATTTAAAGCAACATTTGAACGTTATCCAGAAGTTACTAATCTTGTATTTGATGCACTTGAAATTGAAAGGATTGTTGTAAGCATTACAGATAAAGATCTTAACAATATGATCAATACATTACGCAAGCAACAGGCAACATGGAAGACTGTTGAACGTAAGTCTCAAGACACTGACCGCGTAACAATTGATTTTATTGGGACTGTTGATGGTGAAATATTTCAGGGCGGTAAGGCTGAAGCATTCAAACTGGAACTTGGCAGTAAACGCATGATCCCAGGGTTTGAATCTGGCATCATAGGCAATTTAGCAGGCACTGAGTTTGTTGTTGATCTTACATTCCCTGCTGATTATCAATCAGATGATCTCAAAGGTAAGGATGCGAAATTTGCAATTACTTTAAAGGAAGTTGAAGAACAAATTTTACCTGAAATTAATGACGAATTTGTAAAAAAATTCGGTATTGAAAGTGGTGGCGAGGAGGTACTACGTTCAAAAGTAAAAGAGAACATGCAACGTGAGCTTAGCGAAGTATTAAATACGGAAAATAAAAACCTTGTGGTTGACGCATTGATTGAAAAAAATGAGATAATAGCACCAAAAGGACTTGTTGAACGTGAGGTTGAACAGTTGCGTCAACAACTAGCTTCACAATATAATCAGAAATCAGATAGTAAAGATATCAAAGATATCCCAGATCTTCCTGCTGAACTATTTACTGATGAAGCAGAAAAGCGTGTTAAAATCATTCTTTTATTAGCTGAAGTAATTAAAATAAATGATCTGAAATTAGATAATGATAAAGTAAAAAACTTGATTGAATTAGCGGCTTCGGCTTACGATGATCCCTCTGAAATTATTGAATATTACAACAAGAACGAAAATATGTTGAGACATGTACAAGATATTGCAATTGAAGAGCAAGCAGTTGAATTTATAATTGAGCACGCTAAAATTAATAATATTAATAAATCATTTGATGAAGTTATCAAAAAGCGGGTCACTTAACACATCATTACAAAATAACTCTGCTGATGGTTCGTGTATAAAATGAACCATTTTTTAATTTGTATAAATATAATAAAGAAGGTAATTAATGATGATACAACCAATTGCTAAAGACGTTGCAGTACTAAATAATATGCTGATCCCTATGGTTATTGAGCAAACTGCAAAAGGAGAACGTTCTTACGATATATATTCACGCTTACTGAAAGAGCGCGTTATTTTCTTAAATGGTCAGGTCGAAGATAATATGGCTAATGTGATTGTTGCACAACTTTTGTTCTTAGAATCAGAAAGTACAGAGAAAGATATTTTTATTTATATTAATTCACCAGGTGGCTCTATCAGTGCGGGTATGGCAATTTACGATACGATGCAATTTATCAAACCCGAAGTGAGTACTGTTTGTATGGGCATTGCTGCGAGCATGGGCGCATTTTTACTCGCCGCTGGTGCACCAGGGAAGCGTCATTGTTTGCCCAATGCTAAAGTGATGATTCATCAACCGCTTGGTGGTTTTCAAGGGCAAGCCTCTGATTTTGAAATTCATGCAAAAGAAATTATTAATACTAAGAACCTGATGAATAAAATACTAGCAAAGCATACAGGGAAAAATATTAAAACTGTATCACGGGATACAGATCGCGATAACTTTATGTGTGCATCAGAAGCGGTAGATTACGGTTTAGTCGATTCTATTTTAACGAAACGTTAATATAGCCATGTTATCTGAAAATGCTTAGTTAGGCTTTAATTCGGATGTTAGATCAAGATATAACCTTCTACCTATCAACGGTTAGCGCACATAATCCTTGATAGGTCGAATTAACAAAAAAATATTAATTATTATATATGACCTTTATTATTCATGGTGCAAAATATAACAATCGTTGAAGTAAATAAATCTTAGTCGGAAAGCTTCAGATCTAACCGTAGCATCGATACTTGTCTTCTTTGAAGGTGTTTGCCTCCCGTTGGGTCGACAGGTCGAAAACTAATAAAGTTTATGCGTGTTTTTTTTATTTAAACTCCGTCAATTAATTAGCGTAGTTAATTAATAAGAGGGTATTTTTATGTCGAGTAAATTGTGTAATTTTTCTTGCTGACGTTTCATCTTGAATGATAACGGATATATACCAATCATAGTAATAATAAACTTATTACTCGGATAGGTTAAAATAAATTATTTTTACTTTTTTAGGTTCAATTCTCAAATGTATATCTTAAATTAGTTGGGAAAGTAGCCAG
>JAGLDN010000005.1 GCA_023145575.1 Psychromonas sp. | reverse complement strand
AAAGTGAAACATAAACTCCTAGATATTCTTTTTTTAATTATCTAAGCTGTTATTTCTGGTGCTGATACATGGGAAGAAATTGAAGATTTTGGATTAGATAAACTCATTTGAATTCGAAAATACCTGCCTTTTAAAAAAGGAATGCCAACCCACGATACAATTGCACGAGTTATGGGCTTGCTTGATCCAAAAGGGTTTCAGCTTAACGTTGCCAACTGGATGTCTGAATGTTGCGAGTTCATTCACGGAGATGTAATTGCAATTGATGGTAAAAGTTTAAAAGGTTCATTTACTGAAATAACTGATAAAGATGGAAAAACTGGAATGGTGCACGTTGTTAGTGCGTTCTGCGCTAAGCATTCTGTTTCATTAGGGCAGGTTACAACAGATATAAAATCAAATGAAATCGCGGCGATCCCTAAATTACTGGACTTGTTAGATATTAGAGGTTGCCTTATAAGCATTGATGCAATGGGATGCCAAACAAAAATAGCGCAGAAAATAATTGATAAAGGTGGTGATTATTTACTCGCAATAAAAGGCTATCAAGGTAGGCTTCATGAGGCATTAATAAATGTATTTAATGCAAAGCGTTTAGAAGAAAATCCTTTAGATGTTTTCACTATGGATGATAACGGGCATGGAAGGATAGAAGATCGCCATGGTCTAATCTCACTAAATACCAGCGAAATCGAAGATTTAGCTTTTGAGTTGCCAGGGCTAAAAAGCATTGGATATTCGCTTTCATTTAGAAAGTAAAAAGGAAAAGAAACCACCTGTTCAAACAAGTATTATATCAGTTCATCAGAGCTAACATGTGAACAGTTTTTAAATGCAGCAAGAGACCATTTGTCTATTGAAAATAGCCTACATTGGAAGCTTGATGTTGTAATGAGAGAGGATCAGTGCAGAATTAGACGATAAAATGCAGTAGAGAACCTCGCAAGCGTGCGACATGTTGCTTTAAACCTCCTAAAAAGCACTAAAATGTTTCACGTAGGAATAAAAGGAATGCAGCACAAAACAAATCGAGGTGATATTTACCGTGAAAGCATTCTGAATTCGTTTAAAAAAGTGAATTAAAAAAATATTTCAGAAGTGATTATAAAAAACTGAATTGGCGCTACAGTTTGAATATGTAATTTTGCGATGATTTACTGAATTTGAAATTCAGGGGAAATTCAAATAAACTTAGCAAAATAATAAAAAAGCAAAAAATTATAGCCGATTAAATATTTTAGAGCGTAGAAACATCAAAGGCTTCTCAGCCTGATTTTCTTCGTAATCTCGCCCTGTATTGTGTTATGAACCAAGGCATGCCCAAAGCATGGGGAGAAAATACTGTTGTGTGTGACCCTTGGTATAACGAATGGTTTGTTGGTAATGCAGACTGGATGAGGAAGTTACGACAGATTATTCGTTATTCTGATAAAAAAATTATTTTTGAAACTGCAAAAATTTGGTTACGAATAAAATATTTCATATGAAATGACTAAGATATGGCGCCTGACAAGTATTTTGGCGTCACATAGATATAAATAACTGTTATTAAGTTAACAACTATTGTTTGAGGGTAGATAAAAATGAGAGCTGTGAATGAAACACTTATGCGAGCTAGCTGGGCCTGCGACTATGTACAAAACACTGTACGGCTTCGAACTATGAACCAGTCCGAAGGCATAAATAAGACAGCAGATGAATACGATTATCTCTTAACACGTCTGAACTTGGAAAGAGAGATAAGCTTTGTTAATTATTTTCGTGATGGAGGCGTAAACTTGTCAGTATTAAATAATTTGTACCTCACCTGCGAGGAGTTAAAATACAACACTGATTACGTAGCATTATATGCATCCCTAACAAAAGTAGGATGTTGTCAAGAAGCGACTGCACTAGCGTTTACATATCTTAAACGTATGGATGAATATGGTATGGCAGTCGTGTCATTCATTGGCATTGATCACTGTTTTATTGTTATGGGCTTACAAACACCCCTCTCCCTTGAGTCATATGGTCAGATGAACCTAGGCGTGCCAAATACATGGGGAAGAAATGTTATTATATGTGATCCATGGTATTACGAATGGTTTCTTGCTGATGTCGACTGGATGAGGAAGATACGACAGATTGTTCGATACGCGACAAGAAAGCTGGACGAATCAACAGGGGAGATAAATGAACTCGACATGAGAGACAATGCAGATCTTAGTTTTAGATTAGAATATTGTGTATGAAATGACTGAAATATAGCGTCTGATAAGCATCTTTAAGTAACATAGGTATATACACAAAACTTTTAATTTTAATTAACTAACTTTTGAGGATAGGATAAATAATGGGAATAGTTAATCAAACACTTATGCGCGCTAGCAGAGCCTGCGACTATAACTACAATACAGTGCGTTTTCGAACCTTGAATCAACCAGAGGGGATAAATAGGACACAGGATATAGAAGATTATAATTCTCTCTTAGAAAGTTTTGGTGTTATCAGGAATGAATTCCATAACCATTTTAAGATTAAGATACCTACGTCTTCTTTAGAGATAACTGAGTACGTTGAGGGCATTGCGCTTCAATCTCAATTTGGATTTTGTGATGACGTTGTTGCTCTCGCCTTTCAGTATCTTTGATCTCGAGGTGAGTGTGGGATGGCTGCCATGTCCATTAAAGAGTATCGTCACTGTTTCATTGTTCTGGGTTTTGAGAAGTGTCCCTCTTATGAATCATATGGTATGATGAATCATGGTCCGCCCATCGAATGGGGAAAAAATACCGTCGTATGTGACCCTTGGTATAACGAATGGTTTGCTAGTGATGTCGACTGGGTGAGGAAGGTACGACAGATCCTTCGGCGTTCATCCGGAACAAACATTAGTGATAATGCAGTTCTTCGGTTCAAAATGAAATCATATATACCCATCTGACAAAAGATTAGTTATCTGACTTTAGCTAGGATATCACACGGGTATAACTTATCTTTTTAAATTAAGGATGTGAAATGACAACTAAGAACATCATCTCAACAAAAAATGCACCTTCTGCGATTGGACCTTATTCACAGGCGACTCAATTATCAAACCTTATTTTTACCTCTGGACAAATCCCACTATCGCCAAGTACAATGGAAGCCGTTGAAGGTGGTATTAGTGAACAAAGCCATCAAGTAATGCAAAATTTAAATGCGGTATTAGTCGCCGCTAATTCTACCCTAGAGAAGGTTGTAAAAACAACATGTTATATTAAAGATATGAATGACTTTGCCGCGTTCAATGATGTTTATGCTACATATTTTGCAAACAATCCGCCAGCACGATCTTGTGTTGAAGTCGCCCGTCTACCAAAAGATGTCCTGATTGAAGTTGAGGCGATAGCATTTTGCAAATAAATAAAACTAAGTTTACCCTTGTTATCATGGGGCCACCTTATGGCAGCCAATCTGCGAGTAGTGCTTTTCAATTTTGTAAAGAAGCCGTTGAAAATGGGCATCATATTGTTGGCGTTTTTTTTTATCAACATGGGGTCTTAAATGGCAATCAGTTAGTGAGTCCTACAACGGATGAAACAAATCTACCTCAACATTGGGCGGCACTCGCTCATAAATATAAATTTCCTTTAGAAGTTTGTATTTCTGCGGCACTTCGCCGTGGTGTTGTTGATCAATCTGAAGCACAACAGCTTGCACTTACTCAGTTCAATTTAACAACGCCCTTTGTTCTTAGTGGTTTAGGACAATTAGCTGAATTAAGCGCTCAATGTGATCGCTTAGTCACTTTCTAGGATAAACACTATGCCCGAGAAAAAAGTTGCCCTTGTTAACCGCAAAGCAAGTTATGGGAGTACTGATGGTCGTGAATCTTTAGATGCCCTGCTTGCTTTAGCCACTTTTAATAACTCTCTTTCAGTCTTTTTTATTGGCGACGGGATTTATCAATTAATAAAAAATCAGCTTCCACGTCTCATTCTTCAAAAAAATTATCAGCCTGTTTTTAAACTGCTTGATCTTTATGATGTAAAAAATATTTACGTTTGTGAAGATTCATTAAAACGTCGAAACATTTCCGAGAATGATCTCATCATCAAGGTAGCTATGCTATCAAATAAAGAACTGAAACAACACCTTGCGCAACAAGATCAACTTTTAGGTTTCTAATTATGATTTTACACACAGTAAAAACATCACCGTTACAAACATTTGCATTAGCCGATTGTCTAAATTATTTAGCGAAAGATGACGCTTTGCTTTTAATTGAAGATGGTGTTATCGCAAGTTATATTCAACTTGACCACCTGCCTCTTTTACTAACACTCAACAATGAAGGCAGATTATGGGTTTTACAAGAAGATCTTAAGGCTCGCGCAGTAGTAAATAACATTGCAATTGCTTGTAATTACAAAGGCTTTGTTGAATTAACCATTAAATACAAAAATCATTTAGCATGGTAGTTTTTATTAGCATTCGACCTTCATGCGAGAAAAATGCAACATCAAAAAAACAAATTGGAAAAAGACACGAGAGGAGACTTAATATACAGACTTTAATCTATACTCATGTCACGCAATAATGCTTTGTCAGGCTCAAGCTCAATGATCAGAACAAGGCACAATATTATGCACTTTTCGATTATTGTAACGCAGTCTTGGTTTTCGAGCTTGTTCCCCGTAGGGCAAGGCAACTAGTACCAAGGCGCGTTGATATAAAATCTTTATGTAGAATAACTATACCCATCACACCTGAAGATGCAGGTTTCAGCGAGAATTTAAAAGCTTAGAGGCAAGGCATTGATTGAAGAGAATGGTGATTCCCTTGCCAAAATCAATAACACCTTTAAAACTCGCCCTTTGGGGCAACGGAGTAAATCATCTTTTACGTAGCAACAGTCAAAAAGTGAATAACAATAAAGGGTTAAAGTCTTTTTTTTACCCTACCAAAGGGAGCATCGCGCCTTGAACATCAATTACACAGGTGTCCCGAAACGAAGAACTTCAGGTGTGATGGGTATATCCTTCAATTTTATGCCTAGCACCTTGGTACTATTTGCCTTGCTAAATTTGCACTTTTACGTCACATGGGTATAAGTTTAACCTCATGTTTCAATTTTGGGTTGCATGAGTATAGGTTTAGTATTGTGCTTTGTAAATTTAATTGGGATCCATGTTAATTACAATAAATATCTTTTCTATCTTTACTGCTTAAAATGTTCAAGAGCCATATAATTTCGTCCACTGTGTTATATACCCTTGTTACTTCAAAATGAAACCTCAGCAAAGAAAATTGTACTAGGTAGCTAGGCATAAAATTGCCCTCCCGATGATTAACTGCGTTAATCACCTGCTGGGAGAATTAAAAATAAAGACTTTAATTCCTAAATAGTTATTCCAAGTCGAAATTTTATAACAACCGTTAATTGTTAGAAGTATCCAAGCCCTAGGTGGCTTTAGCCTGACCAAGCATAATGAAGTATCACGGGTATAAATATTCCTTACTGAGTTTTCATA
>JAGLDN010000499.1 GCA_023145575.1 Psychromonas sp. | reverse complement strand
TTTTTTTACTCTTTTAAATAACTAATAGTTTACCAGTTATTTTTTTTCTTTTTTCGACGAGGAATAAGCGGGACTAACAAGCCGAGTAGAAGACCGAAGAATAAAACCGCTCCTCCATTGATCATCCATTCCATTTTAACGCGATCTTCTTTTGTATCTTGCAGTAAATCAAGCTCTAAATTACGTGCTTTTAGCGATGTAATTGTTTGTTCCAAACTCGCTTTTTCAGTTTGTAATTGTTCAATTAAAGCAGTCTGTGTTGAAAGTTGATTTATACTATCACTTTGACTCTTTTTATTATCATCTGCAATCGTGCTTAGTTTCTTTTTCGAGTTCGTTAATTGCTTTTGAATCGCAGGCAAGCGTATTTTTGCAGGTAATCCTTGTTGTAACTCTGAATTTTTAACCCAGCCTATTTTTCCTGCTCTGGTCTTAACCCTCATGAACTTTGTTGCAGCATCATATTTTAAGGTATCAACTTTTTCACCTACTTTAATGGTGCCAGTAATTCGATATTGAGTACCTGGGCCGGCAAGTAGAAAAACGTATATATCATCACTGATATAACGCACTGCTGAGTAACTGTTAAAGCTTGCCGCAAGCATGAAGAACGCAAGTATAAATTTAAATTTTTTCAAGGAACACCTCTTTTTATTAGAGCCAATATTGTAATAAAAAAAAAGAGCATAAGCGCTCTTTTTTGCATGATTTATAAAATGTATCTCTCTAGCCAAAAAATCCTTTTAGCATATAGAAGAACACAACAGAGAACGCTGCACCAATTGGCAGGGTAACAACCCATGAAATAACAATGTTTCTCACAACACCTAGATTAAGGGCTGCAATACCATGTGCCATACCGACACCTAAAACAGCACCAACCAATGTTTGCGTTGTTGAGATCGGTAAACCAGTACCCGATGCAATTACAACGGTAGCAGCAGCAGCAAGTTCAGCAGCAAAACCTCGACTTGGTGTTAAATGTGTAATACCAGTGCCGATCGTTGCCATTACTTTTTTACCGAATATTGCAAGACCTAATACAATACCCACACCACCTAACGGCAATATCCACCAAGCAATGCTTGATTTTGCAGATATTTCACCACCATTTTCGACAATGTTAACAACAGCCGCTAGTGGACCAATTGCATTTGCAACATCGTTTGAACCATGGGCAAATGCCATTGCACAAGCCGTTACGATCATTAACGCCGCAAATATTTTCTCAACATTTGCATAGTGCATGTCTTTATCTGCTTTTGGATCGATTTTGATCGTATTGATATAAAGCTTACCGACGATCGCAACGAAGAGACCAACGATCGTAGCAAGACCTAGCGCCTCAATAAATGAGAAGTGAAGTCCGATGTGTTTTAAGCCTTTGAGGATAGTCACTAAAGAAAGAAGGAAACCCGCTAAAAACATATAAAAAGGGACATACTTTTTAGCATTGGCGATAGGATCGTCAGTATTAAATATTAACTTCTGAGAGCTCATAAATATTTTATAAGCAATCGCACCTGATATTAATGGCGTTATAACCCA
>JAGLDN010000498.1 GCA_023145575.1 Psychromonas sp. | reverse complement strand
ACGCTTTGCAACGATGATGTTTGGCTTGCCCGCCGCTTGTTTAGCGATGTACCACTGTGTACCTAAACAGAGAAGGCACCTTGTAGCAGGGATATTATTAAGCGCTGCGATCACCTCTTTTATCACGGGTATTACAGAGCCAATTGAGTACATGTTCTTATTTGTTGCACCTTGGCTTTATGTTATACACGCATTTCTTGATGGGGTATCTTTTTTAGTTGCGGATTTACTGAACATATCAATTGGTAATACTTTTTCTGGTGGCGTCATTGATTTTACATTATTTGGTGTGCTGCAAGGTAATGCATTTACAAATTGGGTTTATGTGCTGATTGTTGGCCCTATTTGGTCTGTTCTGTATTACGTAACATTCAGATTTTGTATTACAAAATTTAATGTGATGACGCCAGGACGCGATGAGAGTGAAGAAATTAAAGTAGTCACTAAAGAAACGTTGAATGAAACGGCGGTTGAAGTATTGAAAGCACTAGGTGGATCTGGAAATATAGAAGAGCTTGATGCTTGCATTACAAGATTAAGAGTGTCAGTTACTGATGCAACTAAAGTCGATAAAGATAGAATGAAAGCGCTAGGTGCTTCTGGTGTGATAGAAGTCCAAGGTGGCATTCAAGTTATTTTTGGTGCGATGGCTGATCCAATCAAAGAAAGAATTAATAACATTATAGAAAATAATTAATAAAAATATGGAAGGGCTAAATTGCCTTTCTTTTACGAGTAAGGAAATAAACTTATGAAATCAGGATTAATCGTTTCATGTCAAGCGCTAGAAGGGGAAGCCTTACATAGCTCATTTATTATGTCTAAGATGGCTCTTGCAGCAATGAGGGCTGGAGCCGTAGGAATAAGGGCAAATGGGATAAGTGACATTGAAGCAATAAAAAAGGAAGTGAATTTACCGATAATTGGCATTATAAAAAAGGATTATGACCATTTAAAGTCATATATAACGGCAACAAAGAAAGAATTAGAAGCGTTAATTGAGTTAAATGTTGATGTCATTGCGCTAGATGCAACGATTGATGCCGATATTGAACTGTTAAGCTCATTAAAAAAAGAATATCCAAATCAGAAGTTCATGGCAGATATATCAATTGCTGAGGAGGGTATTCAGGCGGAAAAATACGGTTTTGACTATATAGGTACAACACTTGTTGGTTATACCGAACATTCTAAAAAACTAGATAAATTCGATGTTTTGAGGGAGATAATAGCTAAAACTAATACACCAGTAATCGCAGAGGGAAACTTCAGCACTCCGGAAGAAGCAAGAAAAGCATTGGACATAGGAGCTTATGCCGTTGTTGTTGGAGGCGCAATTACTAGGCCTGAGCAAATTGCTAAAAAGTTTGTCGATGCAATAAAGAAGTAAAGTTAATACTTAAATTTAAACTTAAAAAGGAAAAGTTCAATGAAGTCATTAAAATTATTAGGGTTAGCAACATTATCAGTTCTGAGGGTGTATTTTTAACTGTGTAAATACCCTTTTAGATATGAGGAGAAACCTCCTCCTCAAATTCGATTATAAACCGATTTAAAGCTGGTTTCCAATCCCTAATTGGCATGGTCCACTTTTTGGAAGCCGCTTGAATGGCTAAATAAACAACCTTGAAGGCCGCTGTATCATTTGGAAATACTTTCCTTGTTTTAACTGATTTCCTTATAACGCTATTAAGAGACTCAATTGCATTGGTGGTATAAATTACCTTCCGAATGTCTTGAGGATAGGCGAATAAGGTATTTAAATTCTCCCAGTGAGAACGCCAAGAACGGCTTATTTGAGGGTATTTATCATCCCACTTATCCGAGAATCGTTCTAATTCAAGTTTTG